>JAKSQA010000279.1 GCA_024404335.1 Mailhella sp. | reverse complement strand
GACATCTGGATCTCGCTGTCGAAGTGGCCGATGTTGCAGACGATGGCCTCGTCCTTCATGCCCATCATGTGCTCGCCGGTGATGATGTCGCAGTTGCCGGTGCAGGTGACATAGATGTCGCCGTAGGGGAGGGCGTCTTCGATGGTGACGACCTGGTAGCCTTCCATGGCGGCCTGCAGGGCGCAGATGGGGTCGATTTCCGTGACGAGCACGCGTGCGCCGAAGCCGCGCATGGATGCGGCGCAGCCCTTGCCGACGTCGCCGAAGCCGCAGATCACGACGACCTTGCCGGCGACCATGATGTCGGTGGCGCGCTTGATGCCGTCGGCAAGCGACTCGCGGCAGCCGTACAGGTTGTCGAACTTCGACTTCGTGACGGAGTCGTTGACGTTGATCGCGGGGAAGAGGAGCTTGCCGGCGCGTTCCATCTGGTAGAGGCGGTGCACGCCCGTGGTGGTCTCCTCGGAGACGCCGCGGATCTTCTCGGCCATGCGGTGCCAGCGGCGGGGATCCTTCTCAAGGGAGAGGGCGATGCGTTCGAGGATGATCTCCTCTTCCCTGCAGGAGGGGGTGCGGTTCACCAGGGCGGGGTCGTCTTCGCAGGCGACGCCCTGATGGATGAGGAGGGTCGCGTCGCCGCCGTCGTCGACGATGAGGTCGGGGCCGGAGCCGTCGGGCCAGGTCAGCGCCATTTCCGTACACCACCAGTAGTCCTCGAGGGATTCGCCCTTCCATGCGAAGACCTTCGCCATGCCGGATTCGGCGATGGCTGCGGCTGCATGGTCCTGCGTGGAGAAGATGTTGCAGGATGCCCAGCGGATGTCGGCGCCCAGCGCATGGAGCGTCTTGATGAGCATGGCCGTCTGGATGGTCATGTGCAGGGAGCCGCTGACCTTCATGCCCTTCAGGGGCTTCTCTTCGCCGTAGCGGGCGATGAGCTCCATGAGGCCGGGCATCTCACGTTCGGAGAGCTGCATTTCCTTGTGGCCGAAATCCGCGAGGCTGATGTCGGCGACCTTGTAGCTGAGGGAGAGATCGAGTTCTTTGGCTTTCATGATTGCTCCGTAGATGCGGTTGTGATGCGGGATGTGGAAAGTGTTAGAGGGAGGCCGGCTTCTCCGCGGTCATGAAGTGGAGGAAGAGTCCTTTCTTTACGGGGACGCGTCTGTGGAAGACGAGGCGGAGTCCGGCCGATGCGAGCCCCTCGGCAAGGTCGTCTTTTGAGAAGCCGAGCCAGCGGTCGCCGTAGAGCGTGCGCATGGATTCGAGGTCGTGCTGGTCGAAATCGGTGACGAGGAGCCTTCCGCCCGGACGGAGGACGCGTGCGGCCTCCGCAAGGGCCGTGCCTGGCCTGGAGAGATGGTGGAGTACGAGGTTGACGCAGATGAAGTCGGCCTCGCCGTCCCGGAGGGGCAGGTGGGCCAGCTCGCCGATGCGCAGGGAGATTCCTGAGGTGTCGTCGCCGAAGCGCCGGCGTGCGAGCTCGAGCATGCGGGGCGAGCCGTCGACGCCGATGACCTCGCGGCAGGAGCCTCTCAGGTGTTCGAGCACCTCGCCGGTGCCGCATCCGAGGTCGGCGGCCGTACCGCAGTCCTGGGGAAGCTCGGCGAGGATGGCGGCCGGCAGGGAGAGGTCTCCGAGTATCTCGCGGTTCATCTCGTCCCAGTCGTCTGCGATCTCATTGAAGAACTGGCGCGTATGGATCGTGCGTTCCTCGATGATGCGCGAGGCCCGGTCGAGGTCGTCCCTTCCGGAGGCCTCATCCAGAAGGAAGGGGACGATGGAGGAGAGGAAGCTTCTGCCCGGGCCTTCGTGCTCTGCGGTGTAGAAGACCCACAGCCCGTCTCGCCGCGGACTGAGGAGCCCGGCTTCCGTAAGGATCTTCAGATGCCGGGATATGCGC
>JAKSQA010000278.1 GCA_024404335.1 Mailhella sp. | reverse complement strand
TCTTCGGCAGCTCCGCCATGAACTGCTCGGCGATTGCCTTGGCGGCGGACGCGCAGTCTCCGCAGGCGCCGCAGTCGCCCTGTCCTTTTCCGGCCCGTTCGGCCTCGGTGCACCGATAGAGCAGCACCTGACGGATCTCCTCGCCGATTTCGTCCGCGATCTGCAGAAAGAGCCGTTCGATGTGCTGATGGCAACGCTCATGCGGCACAGGGTTGGTGCCATGACAGCCCGGATACATCAGCGCAAGCAGATGCTCGAGCGTGGCCGCCACACGCGCCGCTCCCGGCAGCTGCACCATCTTGTCCGTATTCGCCAGCGCGCACTCCGCGCACGGCAGAAAGGCCTTCGCCAGTTCCTTCACGTCCATGTCACACCCTCGTCCATCTGCCGCCGGCCTTCGCCGACTGCACGACCGCCTCCACGATCTTCATGCCTCTGACGCCATCGGCCACGCCGGGGAAATCCAGCATCTCGGGCGTCGGCTTCTCGCCGGCCTCCACCGCGCGGATCGTATCGCAGAAATTGAGGTAGAGGCTCGCAAAGCCCTCGATGTACCCTTCTGGATGTCCCGCGGGGGGACGCGAGGCGCGCGCCGCCGCCGGCGAGACCTCGGCCACATAGGGGTTGGCGCGCTTCCAGGTCTCCTCCGGCGAACGCTGCGCGCGCACATGCAGCACGTTCGGCTCCTCCTGATTGAAGTAGAGCCCCTTCTTCTCGCCGTAGACGCGCAGACGAAGTCCGTTCTCCTCGCCCGTGGCGACCTTGGAGACCAGCATCGCCCCGCGTGCGCCGCCCTGAAGACGCAGCAGCACATTGCAGTCGTCATCCAGACCCTTGGGCGCGACAAAGCTCGAGAGGTCCGCGAGCAGCGACGTGATCTTCAGGCCCGTCACATACTCCACCATGTGGGCCGCATGCACGCCGATGTCCGCCATCGAGCAGCTCTGCCCGCTGCACTTCGGATCCATCTTCCACTTGTTGCGCTTGTCGAGCGGCTGCGAGAAGTCCATCTTGCGGAATGACCCCTGCTGATACTCGATGGTGACTTTGCAGATCCGGCCCAAGTCGCCGCGCGCAATCAGGTCATGCGCCAGCTTCACCATCGGATAGCCCGTGTAGGCGTGCATGAGCCCGAACACGCGCTTCGTGCGCTTCACGCAGCGCGCCAGGTCTTCGGCCTCGGGCCCCGTAAGCGTCATCGGCTTTTCGCACATCACGCGGAAGCCCGCCTCAAGCGCAGCCTTGGCAATGGAATAATGCAGATGATTGGGTGTGCAGATCGCAATGAAATCGGCGCGCGCCTCGCGCGGCTGGGCCGCCTCGCCGGCAATCAGCGCCTCCCAGGACGGATAGATGCGGTTCGAGGCCACGCCCGCCGCCGCACCGGCCGCGGCGTTCTGCGCGGGATCGCGATTGAACATGCCGGCGACGACTTCGGCGTCGCCATCCATGCCCACCGCCTCGCGGTGCACTTTGCCGATGAAGGCGCCCAGGCCCCCGCCGACCATCGCCATGCGGAGCTTACGCGCCATGGCCAGCCGTCCTCATCTTCTCCAGGCCCGTCGCCAGCGTGTCTTCCGGACGCGTCTTCTGATAATCGGGATTGAAGAGCTCCAGCGAGAACCAGGGCGAAGCGCCGACATCGTCCAGGGCCGCATAGATCTCGCGCCACGGCGCCATGCCATCCCCCGGCCAGATGCGGTCACGGTCCGCCAGGCGTTCGGGCAGACGCGCGGGATAGTCGTTCACGTGCAGCACCGGCACCCAGGCGGGATCCAGGCGCTTGAAGGCGGCGAACGAACTGCCGCCGCGGTAGGTGTGGTAGACATCAGGCAGAAGACCCACGTCCGTGCGGTTGAGCTTGCGCAGGATGGCCATGGCCTGCTCCAGCCTGAAGAGCGTCA
>JAKSQA010000277.1 GCA_024404335.1 Mailhella sp. | reverse complement strand
CGCTGCCTCAAGGCCGCCGGACTCGAGGTCGTCCCCTGGAGCGCCGGGGCGGACATCTACCTGGTCAACACCTGTTCCGTCACCGCCACCTCGGACGCCAAGTCACGGAACCTCGTCCGCAAGGTCCACCGCATCAACCCTGACGCCCGAATCATTGTCACCGGCTGCTCCGCCCAGCTCCGCCGCGACGAACTCTCACAGAGCGAGGGCGTCACAGCCATCTTCGGAACCTATGAAAAGTCTTCAATAGTTCCCTTCGTCCTGTCTTTACGGAACCATGGGCGGTTACGGGTAGCCGGGGAAGAGTTCTCCGGCAAGGCATCGTCCGCAAAGGACAATGTTTTTGCGGCATATTCGACAGGAGAGAGGACACGGAGTTTCCTGAAGGTGCAGGACGGATGCAACAACTTCTGCAAATACTGCACGGTGCCCTATGCGAGGGGAACAAGCAGGAACGTGCCCATCTGCGAATGCGTCAGGATGGCCGAGGCGATCGCGGCCGAGAGCGTGAAGGAGATAGTGCTGACAGGTGTCAACACCGGCGATTTCGGAAGGACGACGGGAGAGAGCTTCCTGGACCTGCTGAAAGCGCTGAACGATGTGGAAGGAATAGAACGGTACAGGATTTCAAGCATCGAGCCGAACCTTATCACGGAGGAGATAATCGACTGGATAGCGGGCGGAACGAAGTTCCAGCCGCATTTCCATATACCGCTGCAGACGGGCTCCGACGCGCAGCTGGCCCGGATGGGACGGCACTATGACACCGCTTTCTTCGCTGAGCGGATAGAATACATACGCAGGGCGATGGAAGGCCCCGGCAAGCCGAAGGTGTTCTTCGGGATCGACGTGATGGTCGGGCTGCCCGGCGAGACCCCGGAACTCTTCGAGGAGACGAAGTCGTTCATCGAGAGGATACGGCCGGCGTTCATCCACGTATTCCCCTACTCCCGCCGTCCCGGCACGCCGGCGGCGGAGATGCCCGACCAGGTGGCGGAAGAGGAGAAGAAGCGCCGCGTGGAGGAACTGGAGGCCCTGTGCGCACGGCTGCACGGAGAATTCCGCGAGGCCAACCGCGGAGTGGCGGAGAAGGTGCTCTTCGAGTCCACGAAGCGGGGCGGTATGATGGAAGGCTACACAGGCAACTACATAAGGATCAGCAGGCCCTACGACAAGGCGCTTGTAAACGAATTGGTAAACGTCATAATTTAGCTACTATATGGCAATCAAGACAATAGGCATTCTCACTTCGGGCGGGGACGCGCCCGGAATGAACGCGGCCATCAGGGCCGTCACCAGAGCGGCGATCTTCAACGGCCTCAAGGCGTATGGCATCTACCGCGGATGGGAAGGACTCATCAACAACGAGATCAAAGAGTTCACATCCTCCACGGTAAGCAACACGATACAGCGCGGCGGCACCATTCTCAAGACGGCGCGCAGCGAAGCCTTCCGGACCAAGGAAGGCCGCGAAAAAGCGTACGCAAACCTCAAGGAATACGGCATCGACGCGCTCGTGGTCATCGGCGGCAACGGCTCCCTCACGGGCGCACTGGAGCTCGCATCCGAGCACGAGGACGTGACTGTGATCGGTCTGCCCGGCACCATCGACAACGACCTCTACGGCACCGACCACACGATAGGCTACGACACCGCCCTCAACACGATCGTGGAATGCGTGGACAAGATCAAGGACACGGCCAACAGCCACGACAGGATATTCTTCATCGAGGTAATGGGCCGCGAGGCCGGCTTCCTGACGCTGAACAGCGCCATCGCATCCGGTGCCGAGGCCGCCATCATCCCCGAGGACAACACCGACATCGACCAGCTCGCCGAATTCATCGGCCGCGGCATACGCAAGAGCCAGAACAGCAGCATCGTGCTCGTATCCGAATACGCCGGCGGCGCGAT
>JAKSQA010000276.1 GCA_024404335.1 Mailhella sp. | reverse complement strand
CGCTCGCTGGAAGGAGATCCCTGGCCCGATGTGAGCGACGGCGCCCTGCTTGAGGATATACGCCGCAGCGGCACGGAATGCTGGCTCGCCCCCTGGCTCGACGGCATCTCAAGAAGGCAGCAGTTCGCCTCCGTCGATCTCGGCGGAGCCCTGCACGCCCTGCTGCCCTACGAGCTTTCCCGCCGCCTTGAGAAGGAGGCTCCGGAAGTGTTCACAGTCCCCTCCGGATCCACCGTGAGGATCGACTATCTCGAAGAGGGCGGGCCTGCACTCGCCGCCAAGCTGCAGGAAATGTTCGGCCAGCCGACAAGCCCCGCCGTATGCGGCGGAAGGTGCCCCCTGACGCTCAAGCTGCTCTCCCCTGCGGGAAGGCCGCTGCAGATCACCAGGGCCCTCGCCGGATTCTGGGCAGGCGCCTACGCCTCGGTCAGGGCGGAAATGCGGGGCAGGTATCCGAAGCATCCGTGGCCGGAGGATCCGGCCGCCGCCGTGCCTACGCGGAAGACGAACAGGGCCCTCGCCCGGGAGTCGGGCGGCGCGCCGGGGAGCCGCTGATCTATTCAAAAACAAATCAGCTCGATGTTCACATGGACGACGGGAAGCGCTTTTTCAGCGCCTCCCCGAAAAGGGGATTCCTCTCCGCGCATCACAGTCCGGCGGAAAGAGGACAGAGGGGAACGGGAACGCAGGGGAAGACGACCAGCGCCCTGCCGGAGTGCCGTGCCTTGGCTATGGAATCCAGCGTTCCGCGTGATACGCCGTCCCAGAAGGCGGCGACCGCGTCGGCACGGCGTATGAGCTCGGAATTGCGGATCGGGCCGGCGCGGCGGCCCCAGCGCTCCCAGTCCGCGGATATGACCTCGAAGGGGATCCCGTGCGATCGGGCGAATCGGATGGCCAGGCTGTCGGCCCCTCTGGCGCCTCCGGAGATGATCGAGGTTATCTCGCCGCGGCGGAAGGCGGCTTCAAGGCATTCCTCAAGCCAGGTGTAGTTCTGAAAGGTCCTCGACCCGACGACTGCCAGTACCATGCTTTCCTCCGGCGGACAGGATACGCAATGAAGGCCTCCCCTGCAACCGTATTCCCCCCTTGTCTTCCCGCTTCGCACGGCGTATCCTTTCAGGGCAATTCCAACAGCCCTGCCGGAGGCTCCGCATGACGAAAACGGTCTCACTGGATCATGAACTTGCCGCCAGAGCCGAAGAGCTCTTCGCCGAAATAGGCCTCGACCTTCCCACCGCACTGCGGCTTTTCCTGCTCCAGTCCCTCAGAGACAGAGGGCTTCCCTTCACCCCCAGGCTCGGCCCGACCCGCGAGCGGACCGAAAACGCAGCGACTTCCGAGCCGCTCACGGCAGAGCCATGCTCCCGCCCTGCTCCGGCCGCATCATCCGAGCCGGATACCGCCAGGACGGAGCCTGCGGCGGCCCCCGCGCCCGCGGATGAGCCTCCGTCGCAGAATCCGCCGGAAGCGGAAGAGGAGGACGCGCCTTCCGGGTACCATGCGGCCGAAGTCATGGAGACATTCCGCAAGGTCGGCCTTATCGGATCCCAGCTCAGGCGCATCCGTACCCTCAACAGGATCTATTCCGTCGGCGACCCCAATCCCCAGGTGCCCGGCTGGCGTGCCGTCCTCATCGCGGGAGACGAGCCGCTGGCCCTTGATTTCGGCGCCGTCCGTGTCGAGCTCGGATACCAGGGAGGCGGCAGCCTGCGCATGATGGACGGAAGGCTTCCCGACGAGGTCCTCGAATCCGATGCCGTCTGCCCGCGCGACATGAGCCCCGTGTTCTCCAGCATCATCGGCCGCAGCCTTACCGCCGTCACATCATCCGCCGACGCCCACGGCACGGAACGCCTCCCCCTCCATGTCCCCGGCCGCTCCGCGCTAACCCTCTCGGCCGGCGCCGACCGCGGCCG
>JAKSQA010000275.1 GCA_024404335.1 Mailhella sp. | reverse complement strand
TCCGGCTGTGCGGATGTCAACAGCAACCTCGGCCTCATCATGCACATCACCGCATCCACCGAGCTTTCCCCCGCCGGCAACACCAAGGTGCTCACCGGCACCGTCGAGGAAGCCGTCCGCCTGGGCGCCGATGCCGTCTCCGTCCACATCAACCTCGGCGACGCCCTCGGGCGCGGGATGCTGCACACCGCCGGCATGATCGCCGGCCAGTGCAGCCGCTGGGGCATGCCCCTCCTCATGATGCTCTACGGCCGCGGCGGCCTCATCCGCGACAGCTTCGCCGTCGACGTCGTCGCCCAGTGCGCCCGCGTGGGCGCCGAGCTCGGCGCCGACATCGTCAAGGTCTCCTACACCGGCAGCCCCGACACCTTCGAGCGCGTCACGCGCTGCTGCTGCTGCCCCGTCGTCATCGCCGGCGGCGAGCGCATCAACTCCACCCGCAAGCTCCTCCAGATGGTGTACGACTCCATCCAGACCGGCGGCGCAGGCCTCTCCATCGGCCGCAACGTCTTCGACCATCCCCGCCGTGTCGCCCTCATGAAGGCCCTCAACGCCATCGTCCACCACAACGCCTCCGTTGAAGAAGGCATGGCCATCGCCGGCGAAGACTAGTCGGAATCCGAGCCATGAAGATCTATTACAAAAGCGTTCCGTTCAGTAAGAACGACGTCACCCTCGCCCTGGAATCCGGCGTCGACGGCATCATCGTCGAGGCCGGCAGGGCCGAGTCGGTGGCCATGCTCTCCCGCATTCCCGTCTTCACCGAAGAGGAGATGCCCTCCATGGCGATGGCCACCAAGGCCGACGAGGAGCACATCCGCGACGAGCTGCTCGCAGGCCGCAAGGCCGTCCTCGCCCGCGGCTGGGAGATCATCCCCGTGGAGAACCTCCTCGCCCAGTGCCCCGAAGTCACCGCCGAGGCCGGCAGCCTTGACGAGGCCGTGCTCGCCTCCGGCATCCTCCAGCGCGGCGTGCAGGGCATCGTCGTCCTCCCCGAGGCCATAGCCGACCTCAAGGAGATCGTCTCGCGCTGCAAGACCTGCCGCGACCACGAGGAGCTCCAGGTCGCCGAGATCCTCCGCGTGGAGCCCGCAGGCCTCGGCCACCGCGTCTGCGTCGACACCATGTCGATGCTGCACCGCGGCCAGGGCATGCTCGTGGGCAACTCCAGCGCCTTCACCTTCCTCGTCCATGCCGAGACGGAGCACAACGAATACGTAGCCTCGCGCCCCTTCCGCGTGAACGCCGGCGCCGTGCACGCCTATGTGCGCCTGCCCGGCGACACGACGACCTACCTCGCCGAGGTGGCCGCCGGCCGCGAGATGCTCGTGGTCGACTGGCAGGGCAACACCACCGTCGCCACCGCAGGCCGGGTCAAGGTCGAGGTGCGCCCCATGCTCCTCATCGAGGCCAAGTGCGGTGAGAAGACCGGCGCCGTCTTCCTGCAGAACGCCGAGACCATCCGCCTCACCTCCCCCGAGGGCATGCCGCTGAGCGTCGTCTCCCTCAAGCCGGGCGACAAGGTCCTCTGCCGCACCGACGAGGCGGGCCGCCACTTCGGCATGCGCATCAAAGAAGACATCCAGGAGAAGTAACATGGCTGAACAGGTCCGGATTCCCGGTCTCGACGAAGTACGCAGGCAGATCGACGAGGTCGACACGGAGCTCCTCGCCCTGCTGAACCGGCGCGCGGCGCTCAGCCTCGCCGCCGGCGAGCTCAAGGCCCGCTCGGCGGGCGCCCAGGTGTTCGACGCGGCCCGCGAGACGGCGCTGCTCGATTCGCTCTCGGCCAGGAATCCGGGCCCGCTCACCACGAGCCACATCGTCTCCATCTGGCGATCCATCCTCTCCGCATCAAGGGCCGTGCAGAAGCCCTGCTCCGTGGCCTACCTGGGCCCGGAGGGGACCTTCTCGTACTTCGCGGCCAGCGACTACCTCGGCTCCTCCATGACCTTTGTGCCCTGCGGCGGC
>JAKSQA010000274.1 GCA_024404335.1 Mailhella sp. | reverse complement strand
GCCAAGATCTTCGGCAACTTCTCCGGCGCCCTCATGGCTCTCCCCGTCATCCTTCTGACCATCTCCTGGTTCAAGATCCTCAAGAAGGAAGGCGACTACATGCTCTGCAACTTCGTCGACCGCTCCTGCGCCGCCCCGAGCAGCTTCGACCCCAAGAACTAAATTCCTGATCCTCCGCGGCACGGACCATCCGTGCCGCGGAGCCTGGAATGACGAAACACCGGCCGGAGTCCCCGGCCGGTGTTTTTTTACACAGCAGCCCCCGCCGCACGTACGCACAAGCGTGCGGCGGGCCAGCCGCCTTCCGAAGGGGATAAGGCAGGCCCCTATGCGCAGCATGGCTCCATGCCGCGCCGTTCCGCCGTATAAAGGTGCTGCGCAGCGGAACCATGTGCAGCCTCCCCGCCCGGACTGGAAGCAGGCGGTTCCGCGAAAGGCGCCGCGCCCCTTCCCGCCTTCCCCATGAAGCGGATGCCGCAGAAACGGCTCAAACACAGGACGTACCCCATGAAGCGACTAGTTCCCAGAGAGCTCTCGAACAGGGCCTCCCTCTTCCACGACCACCGCTGCATCGAGCTCAACGTCGGCATCAGGGCCGCGGCATGGGCCCTTGAGAACATGGGCGGCCGGGATGCCAGGGTCATCGCCACGGCCGAGGCATCATCCTGCGCAGTCGATGCGCTGCAGGCCATACTCGGCTGCACGGCGGGCCGCGGCAACCTCATCGTCAAAAACGACGGCAGGCTCGCCTTCTCGTTCTACCGGCTTTCCGACGGCATGAACATGCGTCTCTCCTACATCCCCGGATCCGCAGCCGATCTTGCGAGGATACTCGAGATCAAGGAGCACCTCGGCGCCGGCAATCTTTCGGAATGGATACGCACGCGCCTTGAGATTGAGCTTTCGAACCTTCAGAAGAAGGAGATCCACCGCCTCATGTCCGCTCCGCTCGAAGAGGTGTTCAGAATCTCCCCCCTCACCGAGCCCCCTGTCCCCGTGCGCCGCGGCACCGACATCTTCGTCTGCGAACGCTGCGGGGAATCCTTCCTTGAGAAAGCCGCCGATATGAAGGGAGCCCCCGCCGTTCTCTGCCGCATCTGCCGCGGAGAGCTGCAGGGAGAGGAATAAGCCGGATCCTCATCCCGGCGCCCGTGTCGGAAACCCGGATGAGCCCATTCTCCGGGCTTGACCTTTTCCGGCGCTGGAAACATGATGCCGGAGGCCACGGATTCAGGACACCTGCAGCCGTCCTGCACGGATGCCGTATCGTGAAGCCACGCCCTATGCGTGCGCTCCGGACAGGAGCCGCACGGAGCCATCTCCGCAGGCCCGGTCAGGAGCGGCATGACGGCAGGCCTGTCTACGGAAACACCAACAACGGATCGACGCCATGGCAGAGAACATCGGAATCATCGCTGGGGGCGGCCAGTTCCCCCGCCTCATCGCACAGGATGCCCGGAATGCCGGGCTCGGCGTAGTCATCTGCGGCTTCCAGGGCCATACCGATGCCGCCACGGCCGAGGCCGCCGACATCTACGAGGAGCTGCATCTCGGCCAGCTCAACCGCATGGTCGGCTTCTTCCGCGGCCACGGCGTCACGCGTGTCTGCATGGCAGGCTCCATCAGCAAGCCCAGGGCGCTGGAATTCCGCCCCGACTGGCGCGCCGCGAAGATCCTCCTCTCCCTCCGCAGAAAGGGCGACGACTCGCTTCTGCGCGCCATCATCGCCGATATAGAGAAGGACGGCATCCGCGTCGTCGCCTCCGCCGACCTTGCGCCGGGCCTGAAGGCCCCGTCCGGCACGCTCACGCGCCGCGCCCCGACCGATGATGAATGGAAGGACATCCGCTACGGATGGCCCATCGCCCGCACCATGGGCAGCTACGACATCGGCCAGTGCATCGTCGTACGCCAGAACATGGTCATGGCCGTCGAGTGCCTCGAAGGCACCGACGCCGCCCTCCGCCGCGGCGCC
>JAKSQA010000273.1 GCA_024404335.1 Mailhella sp. | reverse complement strand
CGTGGCGGGGGGGCGGGCGGGGCGGTATGGAGGAGCGCTCTTACGTGTAGGAGGAGCCCTCTCGGCCCGGCTCCCGGCGCGGACATGCGCGTGCGTGCCGCGAGCGGTATGAAGAGCAGGAGAGATGTCGTCATGATCAGTCCCTCAGGTTGCGGAAGCGCGCGACGTCGATGGAGTCGAAGGCGCTGTTGATGTGGTTGATGGCGATGGCCATGACGAAGATGGCGGCGAACACGTCAAGCAGGATGCTGAGCTCGAACCAGACGGATCCCTCGGTCATGAGGGGGATGCCGAGGATGAAGATGCCGTTTTCGGCCACGAGATATCCGATGACCTGGGCAAGAGCCTTGGCACATCCGACGACAAGGATGAGTCCGCAGAAAAGCGTCGTAAGAGCCACAGGCAGCAGCATGTCGGGGAAAAGCCCCTTCGCAGCAGGGATGCGGCCCTCAAGCCAGAGGGCGAACGCCATGCAGACAAGCCCTGCGATCATCGGGAAGATGCGGCCCAGGCGTGCGCGGACCATGGGTTCGATGCCGAGCCTGTGGCAGATGCGGCGGAGGAAGAGCGGAAAGCCTATGCCCTTGAGCGCGAACACCGCCGCGGCAAGGAAGACATGCTCGGCATTGAGCTCGCCGTTGACGGGAAGCAGAAGCAGCATGGCGAGCAGGCAGCCCTGCACGGCGGACAGTCTTATGAGCATCAGGATGCGGCCTGACCAGAGCATGACCAGATCCGTGATGAGGAGCAGCAGAATGGAAAGCTGGAATAGTGATTGCATGTTCTTACCGTACGAGCGTCAGAATGAGAACAAAGGCCGCGACGCAGCCTGCCAGGCCGATGAGTGCGGGAACGATGGGCATCCTCAGCCTGGCCATGACGGATTCGATCACGCCCGTCAGCGCGGCCGTGAGGAAGACGACGGCGAGGCTGCAGACGGACTGTGCCCAGAGAGGCATCTCGGGAATGATGAGGCCGGCGAGCAGGGCGGCGAATATCCAGAACTTAATTGCGGCGCCGTACAGGATGAAGGCGAGGTTCGGTCCGGAATGGTCGAGGATCATGACCTCATGGATCATGGTGAGTTCGAGGTGGGTGTTGGGGTCGTCCACCGGGATACGGCAGTTTTCCACCAGCAGGATGATTCCCATGACGAAGATGAGCAGAAGGAGCTCGGGACGTCCCTTCATCAGGGCTTCGGTGGAGAATCCGTCGAACAGGGTGGATAGGGAGACGTCGGCGCGTATGCCGAGGCTGGATGCCGTACTGATGAGGGCGAGGAAGGCGAGGAAGAGGACAGGTTCCCCGAGCGCGCCGAACACGGCCTCACGGCTTGCCCCCATCCCTTCGAAGGGGGATCCCGTATCCAGCGCGGCAAGCACGGTGGCGAAGCGTCCAAGTCCGAGAAGGTAGGCGAAAAGGATGAAGTCGCCTCGGAAGGAGAAGGGGGATGCGCATCCGCCGAGCGGGAGAAGCGTAAGGGCGAGCAGTGCCGTGGCAAGGGAGAGCACGGGACCGGCGGTGAATACCCACGTGGTCGTCTCGCTGATGACCTCGCCTTTGCGGAGAAGCTTCGCAATGTCATAGTACAGCTGCAGGAGCGGCTTGCCGTGCCGGCCGGCGAATTTGGCCTTGACCCGGTTGATCACACCCGCAAGCAGGGGCGCCAGCAGAAGGGCGAGAAGGACCTGGATGGTGAAGAAGGTGGCGTTCATCAGGCTATCCCCCAGAGGAGCAGGAGTACCAGTGTGACGAGGATGTAGAGGATATACATGCTGACAAGACCGTTCTGGAATATCTTCAGAATATTGCAGAAGCGTTCGGCGTATTCGAAGATGGGTACGTAGAACTTCGTCTTGACGACGTCGGGAGCCTTTACGGAAAGGGATGAATGGGTGGGAAAGATCGCGTCATCCTGATGGGCGCGCACCTCCGTTCCCATCACGGAGGAGAAGATCCTCGCGGCCGGTTCGGCGACGGGAG
>JAKSQA010000272.1 GCA_024404335.1 Mailhella sp. | reverse complement strand
TTGAGGAAATAAGCTGCTGGAGCACATACTGTTCAGTGAGGGCTCCCTTGAACTCCTCGAAGATGGAGTTTCCCGTCAGAACGCTGAAGGGATCCAGTTCGCTTGCCGCACAGAGCAGGCCTATATCCAGGAAGAAAAGCTTGAAAGCGGAAAAATCGACGTATGATTTGAGAGGTATTGCCGGCTTCTCAACCTTATGGATCTTGTGGACCAGGCCGGCATCGACAAGCCATTGTATGGCCGTCTCGAAATCCTTCTGACGGGAGCCTTTCCTCACCTGGCCGAAGAAGAACTTCCTGTTCTCCTTGGCCAGCTGCATCGGTACCGCATTCCATACCATCCGGATCCTTGGAAGCTCGCCCGCCCCCACATGCTTTCCGAAATCACCCTCGTACTGGCTCAGGATCGAAAGCTGGATCTCGCGCACCCTGCCGAAAGTTCCGTCCTCCGCAAAGGCGGCGACGGCTTCCGGCATTCCCCCGACAATGTAGTAGCTTTTCAGCAGTTCGATGAAGCGCTCGGCGTGGGCATCAATACCGGCCATGTCGCCTGCGGCAAGTATGCCGGCAAGTCCGGATTCCCCCACTGCCGGAAGGAACTCCTCGAAGCTCATGGGGTGGAGCCGCAGCTCATCCACCTTGCCCACAGGAAAGGAGACCCCCTCATGCAGGGCCGTACCGAGAAGAGAGCCCGCCGCGACCACGGCATATTCCGGAGCCTCCTCGCAGAAGTACTTCAGGGATTCAAGGACCTGCGGAGCATTCTGGATCTCGTCGAATATGATCAGAGATTCCCCGGGATTGATCTCCTGGTGAAGCTCGATGGAGAGATCGCGGATGATCCTGTGCGGATCGTAATCCGCATCGAAGAGCCTGGCGATCCGGCGGTTGTTGTAGAAGGAGACATAGACGGTGTTACGGAAGCACTCATGCCCGAAATGCCTCATCAGCCAGGTCTTTCCTACCTGCCTGGCTCCCCAGAGGATCAGGGGCTTCCTTCCGGCCTTTTCCTTCCAGTTTTTAAGGTCATTCAGCAGAAGTCTGTCCATGTGCGTGTCCTTTTTTAACCTGATAGGCGAAAAAACGTATCTGAATCACATTTTTTTCGACGAATTTCTGTATCTGAACAGCATTTTTTCGTCAATATATTTAGCCATGTCAAATTGTCCGCTTGAAGTGCGGCACGCTGCATCAGGCATGCCTCTATCCCGGCAGGATAAGGACAGGGGAAAAACGAAGGAGCCTCTTCTGAAGAAGAGGCTCCTTTCCATCCTGGTCCGATGCGTTCCATGCGGAACGGTCATGCCGATTTGCCGGAGGGCCGCCGCATCAGATGATGAGCCATGGGAAGATCATGAGCAGGGCCACCACGATGGCATAGGCGGGGAAGTAGCAGGCTATGCCCCTGAAGATGTCGGGCAGCGGGATGCTCCTGTCCATGGATGCGACGACGTAGGGGCACACGCCCACGGGCGGGGTGACGGCGCCGATGGTCGTGACCACGGTGATGACGAGCGAGAACCATATCGGGTCGAAGCCCATGGCCTGCGCCAGCGGGAAGAAGATGGGCAGGGTGATGAGCAGCAGGGCGAGGGCGTCCATGAGCATGCCGCCCACGAAGTAGATGGCGAGCATGCAGAGCAGAACGAGCATGTCGGGCGCGTGCAGGCCGGCTATCATGCCGGAGAGCTCGAAGGGGAGGCGCGTGGCGTTGAGGAACTTGCCGTAGATCATGGCGCTCGTCACAAGCAGGAGTATCATGGCCGTGATGCGCAGGGTGTCGGCCACGGCGCAGCATATTCCGCGCAGGGTGAGCCGGCGCATGGCCACGCCCATGACGAGGGCGATGAGCGAGCCGAGGCCGCCCGCCTCGGTGGGCGTCACCACGCCGGCGCACATGCCGGCTTCATCAAAGATGGGCGTTACCAGCAGACGGATCACCAGATTGCCGTCCATTTCCAGATTGTTGGTGACCGGCTCCACATTCTGCAGGGCGCGGTCG
>JAKSQA010000271.1 GCA_024404335.1 Mailhella sp. | reverse complement strand
GAATACATGGCGACCATCCCTCCGGAACGGATCGGCACCGTACACTACGACGAATGCAGCTCGGTCAAGGCCATCAGGAACCTGAGGGAAAACCACTACGGAATGGCCATCATACGCTACGCGATCGACGACGAAGGTCATTACCAGGCGCTTGCGAAGCTCGAGGGGCTGCGCATGCAGCGCCTCGCCGAATTCACCTACCATCTTCTGGTGTCGGCACAGAGTCCCCTCACCTCCCTGGCCTCCATAGAGGAATCCGACCTTGACGGCTATGCGGAGATACTGCACGGCGACGAGCGGGTACCGGGCGAAAAAGGCCTCGGCTCCGTACAGATGCCGGATGTCCATACAGGGAACTGGAACAGGAAGATATTCATCTCGGAACGCGGAAGCCAGTTCGACCTGCTTTCCCGAATCCCCCTTTCCTACATGTGGGTCTCGCCCATGCCGCAGCAGCTGCTTGCCAAACTCAACCTCGTCCAGCTGGCCGTCGGATCTCCAAGGCGCGTGATGCGCGACGCCCTGCTGCGGAACGAGAAGCATGTCCTTTCCCAGGAAGAAAAGGACTTCCTGGCCATCCTGCGGAAAAAGGCCTCCGAGGAGCCCTTCGACATGATCTTCCCGGAACAGGCATAGTCCCGGCAGCGGCTCAGCCGGCGGAATGCTCCACGGCAAGCCAGGACTTCAGGTCGGCGATCCTCCGCGCCGCATCGGCCCGGCCCCTGTCATAGACGGCCTGCGTCTCCTCCACGCTGCGCGAGAGCCTTCCGATGGTGAGCGGCACGCTCGGACGGATGACGAACACCTCGCCGGCATCCTCCAGAACCCTTATCCTCTCAAGCGTCCGGTTATAGACGGCATGACGCTGCGCCATGGCCCTGCAGAAGGCGGGATAGCGCCTGTAGAACAGCCTGTAGGGCAGCGGGCTCTGCGGCTTCTTCTCGTAGCCGTCATGCCTTGTGAGGATGACGACATTTCTCATGAAACCCATCGAACGGAAGGCATCCACCGGTATGCTGTCGGAGCAGCCGCCATCCAGCAGCTTCATGCCGCCGTACTCGACGATCGGGGAAAGGAGCGGGAGCGAGGCCGATGCACGCAGAAGGTCTATCTGCCCCCGCATGTCGGTGACGCGCACGTACTCGGGGCCCCCGGTCTCCACATTCGTACAGCCGACATAGAACTCCGTCGGCGACGCGGCGAAGGCATCGTAGTCATACGGGTCAAGCCTTTCGGGAAGATCATGGTAGCAGAACTTCTCACCGACGAAGCTGCCCGTGGTGACAAGGCTCCATAGGCCCATGAAGCGGGGATCGGCCACATACTTCCTGTAATAGCGTATGCTGCGCCCCTTCTGGCCCGAGACATACGAGCAGCCGTGTATGGCGCCTGCAGAAACTCCCAGCACGCCGTCAAAGCCTATCCCCTCTTCCAGGAAGACATCCAGCACGCCGGCGGAATAGATTCCGCGCACGCCGCCGCCCTCGATAACAAGCCCCGTCCGCATAAGAGCCCCTCTCCTTCGCTCACTCAGATATATATCGGCCGTGATCATAAGATGTTATGGGACGAATGACAATGATTCCCGAGTGCATGAGCGCGCGGCGCATGCTGCCCGGCATCCTCGGGCGGCGATTGCCAAAGCCCCCTTTTTCCCGTACAGAACCAGAAACGCCGCATTATCCTGAAACGGAGATTCCCATGCGCAAATTCATCATGACATGCCTGCTTGCGGCCGCACTCGCTGCCGGCGCATCGCAGGCGCAAGCAGGAGACACCAACATGGTCACTCTTAAGACGAACATGGGCGACATCGTCCTTGAACTCGACGCCGAAAAGGCCCCCAACACCACGAAGAACTTCCTCGACTACGTCAAGGAAGGCTTCTTCGACGGTACCATCTTCCACCGCGTGATCCCCGGATTCATGATCCAGGGCGGCGGCTTCACCAAGGACATGGTCCAGAAGCCCACCCACGCCCCTATTGAGAACGAGGCGAAC
>JAKSQA010000270.1 GCA_024404335.1 Mailhella sp. | reverse complement strand
GGCGGCGCGGGCCGTGCGATGGAAGCCGGCCGCCGGGTATGAAACAGGGGAGGGAGCCTGGGCACCCTCCCCGGAAAAAGGGAGTCGGACTATAAGCCGGGTTTTGTGCCGCCCGAAGGCGGTGACTGTCATTCCTCTAGAGGCGCGGTTGCCCGCGCCTTCAAGCAACCTACCCGGAAACCATGGGCCGGGCCGGCCGGTTTCCCTATTTGGTCTTGCTTCGGATGGGGCTTGCCTGGCCTGGTACGTTGCCGCACCAGCCGGTGAGCTCTTGCCTCACCGTTTCACCCTTACCGCCCCGAAGGACGGCGGTCTGCTTTCTGTTGCGCTTTCCGGCGGTCACCCGCCCCGGCTGTTGGCCGGCATCCTGCCCTGTGAAGCCCGGACTTTCCTCCCCGGGCCGAAAGGCCCGCAGCGACAGTCCGTCCTACTCCTTGATTCGTGGTATGCTATTCGCCGGCTTCTTCGGAGGGTGCGGCGGCAGCGGCGCGCAGGTCCTCGAAGTCGTTCGCCCAGTACATGAGGCGCTGGCAGTTCGGGCAGCTCATGATCTTGTCGCCGCGCTGCAGGTCGATGAAGACCTGCGGGGGAATGGCGATATGGCAGCCGGAGCAGATGCCTTCCTCGACGGAGACGATGACGGGGTGGCGGAGACGGCCGCGGATGAACTCGTAGCGTTCGAGGACGGGAGCGGGGATGGCTTGCCCGACGCTGGAGCGCTTTTCCGAAAGCTCGGCAAGCCTGGTGTCGGCTGCGGCGAGGCGCTCGGCAAGGTTGGTCTGCTGCTGCTCAAGCTCTTCCTTGAGATCCTTCCAGGCGTCTTCAAGGTTGGCAAGGGCCTCCTGCTGGGAGGCGAGCTCGTCCTGGAGGGCGCGGCTCTCCTCTTCACGGTTCTGGGCGGAGCGGGAGATATTGTCCACTTCACGCTCCATGGCCTGGAATTCACGCTCGTTCTCTACCATCATCATCTTGTCGCGGCTGCTGGCGAGGCGCGAGGAGCTGTCCTGGATATCATCGGAAAGGCGCTTCTGCTGTTCCTGCAGGTGCTGGATCTTATCAAGGATCCTGTTGCGCTGGGCGTCCTGTGCCTGGAAACGCTTTTCCAGAGCTTCGACTTCGAGAGGAGCGGCGTCGCGCTCGTTCTGTACGCTATGGATGTCGTCGTCGACATGCTGGAGGGCGACGAGCTGGCGGATCTGTTCGATATAGAGGCTCACGATAGTACCTCCGGTACTTCAGAGAGGAAGGTGATCGGCAGGAAGGGATCCGTGCCGGGCAAAAACTCCACTGCGACGCCTTCGAGCTGGGCTTCGAGCATCAGCGCGAAGCGGCGCATCATTTCTTCTTCAAGGGAGAAATGCCCCACGTCGAGCACGGCCGTGCGGCTGTGGTCTGAACTCGCCGGATCGTGGCGGGAATAGAGGGGCAGTGCGTCGTGATACTTCACGTCGCCGGTAATGTAAAGGTCGGCGCCGGCCCTGAGGGCATCCTCGATAAGCGAGGATCCGCTCCCTGTGCAGACGGCGACGCGGCGTATGACGGCGTCGGGGGAGCCGATGAGGCGCGCCGTTCCGCACATCCGTCCGAGCGGCAGGAAGGCGGAAAGGGCCCTGCAGAATTCCGCTGCCGTCATCGGCTCGGGCAGGTCGCCCGCACAGCCGAATCCGCCCGGAAGGACCTCGCCATGCTCATTGACGAAGGTGCCGCAGGGTTCGAGGATCGTGCGGTTTCCGAGGTGGAATTCGTCAGGAAGCCAGGCGCTGGGGCCGAGGGGGTTGGCATCGAGCGTGGTGTGGCAGGAATAGAGGGGCATATCGCGTGAATAGAGGACGCGCAGGCAGTCGGTATGGCCGTTGAGCGCGTCGGTCCACTGCGGCTCCAGCGCAAGCGGATGGTGGGTGAGCACCATGTCGGCGCCGTGGGCGGCCGCGAGCCGGATCTGCTCGGGGGCAGGGTCGAGGCATACGGCAAGCCTGCGTATCTCGGAACGGGCTGAAGCGCCCTG
>JAKSQA010000027.1 GCA_024404335.1 Mailhella sp. | reverse complement strand
CCCTGACCGCGGGCACCATCCTCATCATGTGGCTCGGTGAGCAGATCACCGCAAAGGGAATAGGCAACGGCATTTCCCTCATCATTTTCTCCGGTATCGTTGTAGGCATCCCCAGTGCGCTTCTGCGTTCCTGGCAGCTGATCAAGGCCGGTGACATGAATGTGCTGTTCGCCATCTTCATCGTCATCATGATGCTGGCCGTAACCGTGGGCATCGTGTTCGTTGAGCGTGCTCAGCGAAGGATACCCATCTCGTATGCGAAGCGTCAGATCGGCGGCCGCATCTACGGCGGGCAGAACACGCATCTGCCTCTCAGGATCAATACCGCTGGCGTTATTCCCCCCATCTTCGCGCAGAGCCTTCTGCTCTTCCCCGCGACGGTGGCCGGCTTCTCCACGGCGGCCTGGCTGCAGCATGTGGTTTCCTGGTTCCAGCCGACCTCCATTGTCTATAACATAATATTCGTGGCCCGCATCTTCTGCTTCTGCTTCTTCTATACGGCGATCATCTTCGATCCCAAGGACATAGCGGAGAACCTCAAGAAGGCCGGCGGCTTCGTTCCGGGCATCCGCCCCGGTGACAAGACCCGCATCTACATCGACAGCGTGCTCACGCGTCTCACCTTCTGGGGCGGCATCTACATTTCCATAATATCGGTGCTCCCCATGCTGCTCATCGCTCAGTTCAACGTCCCCTTCTATTTCGGCGGCACCAGCCTGCTGATCCTCGTGGGCGTTGCGATCGACTTCATGAGCCAGGTGGAATCCCATCTGATCTCCCAGCAGTATGGCGACCTCATGAGCAAGGCCAAGGGAAGATAGGACATGAAAAAGTTTCGGGGCGTTTTTATCAAGAACGAGCATGAAATAGAGCTCATGAAGATTGCCAACGGCATGACTTCGACGATTCTTGACGAACTGGTGGCCAACGTGCGCCCTGGCGTTCCCACCATATTTTTTGACGAACTGGCCCGAAAGATGTGCCGTGACATGGGCGTCCGCCCCAATTTCCTCGGTTTGTACGGCTTTCCTTTCGCACTGTGCTGTTCAGTCAACGATACTATTATCCACGGTTTCCCCTCTAAGGACGTCGTCCTCAAGGAAGGTGACATGGTCAGCTTCGATATGGGTGTGGAATACTGCGGATTCAACGGTGATTCCGCCCGGACCGCGTTCTGCGGCGAGGTGTCGGAAGAGGCGCGCCACCTGTCTGATGTGACGAAGCGCTGCCTCGAGCTTGGTATTGCAGAAGCTCATCCCGGAAACAATCTGTATGCGATTTCGGCGGCGGTGCAGCGTTACGCCGAATCGGAAGGGGTTCATGTCATCCGTGATTTCGTAGGGCACGGCGTAGGAGCCAGCCTTCACGAGAAACCCGAGGTTCCCAACTTCGTGCCACGCGGCGGCATCGTGAACGGGATACCCGGCGGCATTCCTTTGAAACCTGGAATGGTACTGGCAATCGAACCCATGTTGGCAATCGGCACCCATGAGGTGAAAATCGACTCCGACGGCTGGACGGTGCGCAGCAGGGATAACAGCCTCACCGCGCACTGGGAGCATACAGTAGTGATCAGATCCGACGGCGCTGAAATACTCAGTGCCTCTGATAACTACCGGAAGTGATTTTCACGTTGTGAAGCACTGTCCTTGACAGGGTGATGATAACAAGATAAGAGAAACGGTTCGTGCGGCTCGACCGCAGAAACGTCTATCTACACGCAACTAACGGAGTGAGCGATGAAAGTCAGGCCTTCCGTCAAAAAAATCTGCCCTAAGTGCAAGGTTATCCGGCGCAAGGGTGTTTTGAGAGTGATCTGCGAAAACCCCCGGCACAAGCAGCGCCAGGGCTAACCTTGCAGGAGTCTTAACGTGGCCAGAATTGCAGGCATTGAACTGCCCCGTGGTAAAAGAGCGGATATCGCACTTACCTATATTTATGGCATCGGCAGGGCTACTGCCCTTCAGATCCTTGCGGCTACCGGTATCGACTGGCAGCGCGGCATCGACGATCTGAGCGCCGATGAAGTGAACGAAGTCCGTAAGGAAATCGAAACGAACCACAAGGTCGAAGGTGATCTTCGCCGCGAAGTGGCTTCGAATATCAAACGACTGATGGATATTGGCTGCTATCGTGGTCTGCGGCATCGCCGCGGCCTGCCGGTCAATGGTCAGCGTACCAAGACCAACGCCCGCACCCGCAAGGGTCCTCGTCGCGGCAACGTCGGTAAAAAGAAGTAGGACGCTGTATCTGATACAGCCGCGCTTCGGCTGATCTGAGACAATGTAGCTCCAAGGAAGTGCAAAATGGCTAGAGCCAAACGCGCAGTCAAAAAGAAGGAAAAGAAGAACATTCCGCTGGGCGTCGCCCACATCGCGGCAACGTTCAATAATACCATCATCACCTTTACCGACACCCGCGGAAATACCGTCAGCTGGTCTTCCGCCGGCAAGAGCGGCTTCAAGGGATCCCGCAAGTCCACTCCCTTCGCCGCACAGGTCGCCGCCGAAGATGCCGCCCGCCGTGCCATGGATAACGGCATGCGCACCGTCGGTGTGTATGTAAAGGGCCCGGGCGCCGGCCGTGAATCCGCTCTGCGTGCCATCAACACCGCAGGCTTCAAGGTCGCTTTCATCCGTGATGTCACGCCCATCCCCCACAACGGATGCCGTCCTCCCAAGCGGCGCCGCGTCTAACGCATTGAAGGCAAGGAGAACTAGCCTTGGCTAAATATAATGACGCCAAATGCCGGCTCTGCCGTCGTGAAGGCACCAAGCTGTTTTTGAAGGGCGACCGCTGCTTCACCGATAAGTGCGCGCAGGAACGTCGTCCCTATGCCCCCGGCCAGCATGGCCGCGCCCGCAAGAAGCTCAGCGAATACGCTCTCCAGCTTCGTGAGAAGATGAAGGTCCGCCGCATCTACGGCGTCCTTGAGAAGCAGTTCCGCGGATACTTTGAAGATGCCGATATGGCCAAGGGCGTCACCGGCGCCAATCTTCTCATCATCCTCGAACGCCGTCTCGACAACGTCGTGTTCCGCATGGGCTTCGCCAACTCCCGCAGCCAGGCCCGCCAGCTCGTCCGCCACGGCATCTTTACCCTGAACGGCCACAAGGTGACCATTCCTTCCCTTCAGGTCCGTGCCGGTGACGAAATCGCTGTCCCCGAAAAGAACCGCAACATCCCCGTCATCGCCGCCGCCCAGGACGTCCTCGCCCGCCGTGGCTGCCCTGCCTGGGTTGAAGTGGACGGTTCCGCTTTCAAGGGTGTGATCAAGGCTCTGCCTCAGCGCGACGATATTCAGACTCCCATCGAAGAATCCCTCATCGTCGAACTTTACTCGAAATAAGCAGGACACCCCATGCTCAACAAACAAGCCAACAGGCTCATCAATGCGCGCAACTGGTCGGTGCTTGTCAAACCCGATCAGATCGTCCGCGAGAACGATCCTGCCGACGTCATGTACGGCAAGTTCGTCTGCGAACCTCTGGAACGTGGTTACGGAACTACGATCGGAAATGCGCTGCGCAGAGTGCTTTTGGCCTCCCTTCAGGGTGCAGCGTTTGTTTCCGTCAAGATTGCGGGCGTTCAGCATGAGTTCACGACCATTCCGGGCGTGCTTGAGGATGTTACGGATATCATCCTGAACATCAAGCAGGTCCGCCTGGCAATGGATACCGACGTTCCACAGACGGTCACCCTCGTTGTGAACAAGAAAGGTGAGGTGACTGCCGGCGACATCCAGTGCAATCAGCATATCGAAGTGCTGAATCCTGAACTGCATATTGCCACGCTCACGGAGGATGTGGAATTCAATCTTGAGTTCGAAGTCCGTATGGGCAAGGGCTATGTTCCGGCCGATATGCACGAAGGGCTCTCCGATGAGATCGGCATCATCAAGCTTGATTCGAGCTTCTCGCCTGTCCGCAAGGTCGCCTATACCATTGAGGCGGCCCGAGTCGGTCAGATGACCAACTACGACAAGCTTATCCTTGAAGTGTGGACCGACGGTTCCGTCACCCCTGAAGATGCCATTGCCTATAGTGCCAAGATCATTAAGGATCAGATTTCCGTCTTCATCTGCTTTGATGAACACGTTTCTGACGAGAGTGCTCTCGGCAGCAGTGACACCGGTGAATTCAACGAAAATCTCTTTAAGAGTATCGACGATCTCGAACTTTCCGTGCGTGCGACGAACTGCCTCCGCGGTGCGAACATCGCGACTGTGGGCGAGCTTGTCCAGCGCTCTGAAAACGAGATGCTGAAGACCAAGAACTTCGGTAAGAAGTCTCTTGACGAGATCAAGAACGTCCTCGTTCAGATGGGCCTTGATTTCGGCATGAAGGTCGATAACTTCGATAAGAAATATCAGGAATGGAAGAGGAAGCAGCACCATGAGGCATAGCAACTCTGGTAAGAAACTGAGCAGAAATCCTTCTCATCGCAAGGCTCTGCTCCGCAATATGTCCAAGGCCCTGCTTACGCACGGCCGTATCCGTACTACCGAGGTCAAGGCCAAGGAACTGCGCGGTGTGGTTGAGTCTCTCATCACCCTCGCTCGCCGCAACGATCTTGCGGCCCGCCGTCAGGCCTATCGTGACCTTGGCAGCCATCAGCTCGTGCAGAAGCTGTTCGACGAGATCGCACCCCGCTATGTCGGCGTTCCCGGCGGCTACACCCGTGTGATCAAGCTCGCCATGCCTCGTCCCGGCGACTGCGCTCCCATGGCTATCATTGAGCTTACCGAGCCCAAGCAGGCTGCAGAAGCCGCTGAAGCTCAGGCGTAAGTTTCCTGAATCTATAGAAAAAGGGGAACCACATTGTGGTTCCCCTTTTTTTAACGCAGAAGTCACCGCCTTCAAATCTCCTCTACAGGACCAAGTCATGGAAAAACGCACTTTCACCGTGTTTCTTTCCGTCTGTCTTTCCGTCATCCTTTTGTCTTTTTCCGCTTCGGAGTGCGAAGCGGCTAAAAAAAGCCCGGTCTCAGAGAAGGCTGTCTCCGCTGAGAAAGCCGCATACGTTCCCGATGAAGCCTATCTGAAGGACCGCGAGCTGCTTGACCGGCTTCAGAGAGAGGCATTCGGATATATATGGGATCACACCTTCCCGGAATCCGGCCTCGCCTATGAGGACAGCCGCAATGCCGACAGCGGCCAGGCAACCATCGGCGGGACGGGATTCGGAGTGGCCGCAATCATTACCGCGGTCGAAAGGGGCTGGATCACCCGTGCTGCGGCGGTCGAGCGTATTTCGAAGATTTCGTTCTTCCTGCGTGACAAGACGGATCGCAGGAAGCTCCACGGCGCCTTTCCTCATTGGCTTGACGGAAGGACGGGCCGCACGTTCTCGTTCAGTGCCAATGACAATGGAGCGGATCTGGTCGAAACAGCCTTTATGATCCAGGGGCTCCTCATCGCCCGTTCGTATTTCGATGCCGATATTCCCGAGGAGCGTGCGCTCAGGGCATGCATCACTGAGATCTGGGAGGATGTCGACTGGCACTGGTTCACCCGCTCCGAAAAGAACGGCCTCTATTGGCACTGGAGTCCTGACCACGGCTTTGAGATGGGGATGAAGATTTCAGGCTTCAATGAAGCGATGATCGCCTATGTCCTCGCTCTTGGATCTCCGACGCATCCGATTTCCCGTGAGAATGCGAAGTTCTGGTATTCGACGGATGAATACGCCCCCAAGTCGCAGGACGGCTATACTATCGAGGCTGCCAATGACTATGCCGGCTGTATGTTTCTTTCCCATTACTCGTTCATCGGGCTGGATCCGCGCAGGATGTCCGACTCCTTCGTGAAGAAGGGCTATATGGTGCGTAACATAACCCATGCGCTTATGAACAGGGCGTACTGCCTGTACTCCGCACCGGCTGAGAACCGCTACGGCGAAGGGTACTGGGGCCTTACGTCCTGCGATATCCAGGGCGGCTACCGCTATCAGTCGGCATACAACGAGGTCGGAACTGTGGCCCCGACGGCAGCTCTTGCCTCCATGCCCTATACTCCTGAGTATTCGATGCGCTTTCTCTGGAATATCTATGAGAACCATCGGGAAAAGCTCTGGGGACGCTTCGGACCTTATGATGCGTTCAGCATCAAGGATGGCTGGTACGACGACAGCTATCTAGCCATCGACCAGCTTGTCATCGTTCCCATGATTGAAAACTACCGCAGCGGTCTTTTCTGGAAGATCTTCATGGATATTCCCGAAGTCCGGCAGGGACTGGGGCGTATGGGCGTGGAGCCTGTCAGCCCTGTGAACGGGTTCCCCCATGTCGTTGTTCCTGTTGGCCGGGACCACGCTCCTGATGCTGTTGATCTGCGCCGCCATCCGGATTCCGGCCTCTACCGGCTTCCCTATATGCTTGCGGAAGCGGGGCATGCCGTATTCACGGTCGTGTCATCCTCCGGCAGGGAGCTTCTGCGCCGTGAGTACGACTGCGAAGCGGGGGATCATGTCCTTGAGTTCCTTCCCTTCGCAAAGCCTTCCTCTGAGATACTCAGGGTCGTGATGCGTCTTGGAGACGAGCTGGTGGCTGAAGTTCCGGTGCGTCTGAACTGATTTTCGCTGAATAATCCTTTTAAACGGAAAGCGCTCCCATTGGGAGCGTTTTCCGTTTAAGCCGTGGAAGCCGTGTGCCGGAACGGATACGAAAAAAGCCCGTGTATTACACGGGCTTCATAGTCGTATGGTGCGCTCGGAGAGATTCGAACTCCCGACCCACAGGTTCGTAGCCTGTTGCTCTATCCAGCTGAGCCACGAGCGCCAACGGAGATGCTTATAGTAGAGAGTCGGGGCGGCGTCAAGCGTGGAACGCATATTTTATGAAATTTTATGTTCAAAGCATGGATACGAAAAAAGCCCGTGTATTACACGGGCTTCATAGTCGTATGGTGCGCTCGGAGAGATTCGAACTCCCGACCCACAGGTTCGTAGCCTGTTGCTCTATCCAGCTGAGCCACGAGCGCCAACGGAGATGCTTATAGTAGAGAGTCGGGGCGGCGTCAACCCTTTTGCAGCATTTTTTTCCGATAATTCTTGACCGCAGGAAATTCGTGTCCTACTTGTTTTGGTATTATGAACTGGGATTGGGATAAACTACAGGAAAAGCGGCAGCAACAGCAGCATCAGGGCTGGGGCTCCGTCGGCAGAGGCATGTGGGGTGACCGTTCCGATGACGGCAATGACAAGCCCCATGAGGAAAGCGAGCGGGACGGACGGCGCGGATCAGGCGGCGGAGGACCTTCAGGTCCTCAGTTCCAGATGCCGCAGCTTCCAAGGCTGGGCGGAGTGCCCGGACTGCGCTGGATCGTGCCCGCGCTCATCGCGGCATGGTTCCTTACGGGAATATATATCGTGCAGCCGGATGAATCCGGTGTCGTGCTGAGGTTCGGCCGCTATGTCCGCACTGAGGCTCCGGGGCCGCATATCCATCTTCCGTTCCCTATCGAGCAGGTCTACAAGCCCAAGGTCACGCAGGTAAGGCAGACGGCCGTAGGCTACCGGGCCCAGTCGATGGGCGGCGTCTTCGTGCAGGGCCGCAGCCAGGATGTTTCGGAGGAGTCGGCGATGCTGACGGGTGATGAGAACATCATCACCGTCCAGTTCAATATCCAGTATCAGATCAAACCTGACGGTGCTGTCGATTATCTTTTCAATGTCATTCAGCCCGACCAGGTCGTCAAGCGCGCGGCCGAGGCTGCCATGCGTGAAGTGATCGGCAAGAACTCCCTCGATTCCGCCCTGACCGGTGGGCGCGTGAAGATCCAGAACGATGTCTCCGAGCTGCTTCAGCGCATTCTCGACAGCTACCAGGTAGGTGTCCAGGTCGTTGCTGTGCAGATGCAGGACGTCCAGCCTCCCAGGGAGGTCCGGGACGCCTTCAAGGATGTCGCCAGTGCGCGTGAGGACAAGCAGCGCAGCATCAACCAGGCTGAAGCCTATCGGCGCGACATACTGCCTAAGGCCAAGGGTCTTGCGCAGCAGACGGTCAACGAAGCCGAGGCATACAGGCAGACGCGCATACGCGAGGCCGAAGGCGAGGCGCAGCGCTTCCTTTCCGTTCTGGCCGAATACAGCAAGGCCGAGGATGTCACGAAGAAGCGTATGCTGTATGAGACTTTTGAGAACATTCTGAGCAAGCCGGGGATGGAGAAGCTCGTGCTTCCTTCGGACGCCGGAAGCAGGGTCCTTCCGCTTCTTCCTCTCGATAAGGGGCTGGACCTCACGGGAGGCAGACGCTGATGAGGAACATACGCAGTGCTTTCCTTGCGGTCGCAGGCGCCGCGGTACTCATACTTCTCCAGCAGAGCCTGTTTGTCGTCAACCAGACGCAGCAGGCCCTGGTGATACAGCTCGGCAGCCCGATGGACAAGGTCTACAGGCCCGGGCTGAACTTCAAGCTGCCTTTCATCCAGAACGCCGTGTACTTCGAGGCGAGGATACTCGACTATGATGCGCGGCCTGCGGAAGCCCTTACCAGCGACCTCAAGTCCATCGTGCTGGACAACTATGCCCGCTGGCGGATTACGGATCCGCTCCGGTTCTATCGCACGATGCGCACCGAGGCCAACGCGCAGGCCAGGATCGATGCCGTCATCTATTCCCAGATACGCGCGCATGTGGGCCGGCATACACTGACCCAGGTGGTCGCTGACGAAAGGACGGCCATCATGGAATCCGTCACGGAGAAGGCGTCCCTTCAGATGAAGGAGTTCGGCATAGAGATCGTCGATGTCCGCATAAAGCGGACCGACCTCCCGGCTGAAAACCAGCGGGCCATCTTCGACCGCATGCGTGCGGAACGTGAGAGGCAGGCCACGCAGTACCGGTCGGAAGGCGAGGAGCAGTCCACGAAGATACGCTCCGGTGCGGACAAGGAGAAGGCGCTTATCCTGGCTGAAGCGGGAAAACAGGCGCAGATCCTCCGAGGCGAGGGCGATGCGGAAGCCGCAAGGATCTACGCAGAGGCGTTTTCGAAATCTCCGGAGTTCTTTTCCTTCCAGAGAGGGCTTGAGGCTCTGAGAAAATCCCTGGGCGAGAACACCCGCATGATCCTGACTCCTGACAGCCCGCTGCTTGCACCGATCAAGTAGCGTGCGGAAGGGAATATCCGATGCATGTATCTTTAGGGCCGCAGGCGTTTTCAGCACCAGTACCGGTGATGCTGGTCGGCACCTACGATGCGGAAGGCCGGGCGGATATCATGCCGGCGGCATGGGGGGGGATCTGCTGTTCGCAGCCC
>JAKSQA010000269.1 GCA_024404335.1 Mailhella sp. | reverse complement strand
GAACGGCGTACACGCTCGCCGGAGATTTATCAAGGGAAGCGCCGCGGAAAGCGCTTCACGGGCTGTTTCCGTCAGCCCTTCGGCCGGCCGATGACGCGCCAGGCGGCCACGGCGACGGCCGCGATCGTGAAGGACATGTACACCGCGAAGGTCATGCGCATGGAGTCGAGGAAAAGCCCCTCCGTGCCCGGCCCCACCTTGGCGCTGCCCATATAGAGCCCCATGATGGCGGAAAGCGTGATCTGACTCATCAGGCCGCCGAAGGTGCGCATGCACCCCACACAGCCCGAGGCGACCGACATCTTCGCCCGGGGCACCGAGGCCAGCGTGGCGGACATGTTGGGGGCGGCGAATCCGCCGCAGCCGAGCCCCAGCACGGCCTGGCACAGCACGACAAGCCACAGCGGGCTCGATGCGTCCAGCAGGAAGAGGCTTCCGAGCCCGGCGAGGTATATGACGAGCGCGGCAAGCACGACCTTCTCCGCGCCGATGCGGTCCGCCGCACGCCCGGCCGGAGGCGACACGGCCACCTGCACCGCGCTCTGCACCATGAGCGTAAGCCCGGCCTGCATGGCGGAATAGCCCAGCACCTGCTGCAGATACAGTGAGAAGAAGAGCCCGAGCCCCATGACGGCGCCGTAGTTCGCGAACATGGCGAGGAGCCCCGTGGCGAATCCCGGCACGGAGCTGAGCTCGCGCCGCTCGAGGAGCGGCCTGGGGGCCGTCCATTCCCTGCGCAGGTAGAGCCCGAGCAGCACCGCCCCCGCGGGCATGAGCATCCACACGAGGGGGTGGAGGAATCCGCAGGTCGCGCCGCACGTGACCGCCGTCACCCCTGCGATGAGAAGCATGACGCATGCGGCGTCCATGCCGCCGCCCGGAGCCGCCGCCTCGTCGGCCGGCAGCTTCATGATGCCGGGGCACAGAAGCGCCGCGGCCGCGGTGATGAGGATGAACACCGTGCGCCAGCCCGTGAGCTCCGTCAGCGTTCCGCACACGAAGGGGCCCATGGTGAGGCCCAAGTAGACCGACGTGACCACGATGCCCATCACGCGGGCACGCATGCGGGGCGGGGCTATGAGCACGCTCAGCGCCGTGACGCAGCACGAGACGGCCCCGGCCGCCACGCCCTGGCCGAAGCGCAGCCCGACGGCCACGCCGATGGAAGGCGTCACGGCCATGAGGGCGAGCAGCGCGATGAAGAGGTACATGGACCACATCAGGACCCTGCGGATGCCGAAGAGGGCCCCAAGGCGTCCGCCGAGCAGCTGCGCGATCGTCTGCCCCAGGTTGTAGAAGACCATGACGAGTGAAAGCCCGACGGCAGAGGCGCCCAGCGTATCGCCCATGGCCGGCAGCATGGCCGACACGCCCGCCAGAAGGAAGGGGGCGATCAGGTTGCCGCTCCACAGGATGGAGATGTTCCGCCTCAGTTCGGGGCTCATCGCTCCGCCGGTATTTTCCGCGTCCATGCCGTACGCCTCGCTCACTGATGCCGGAGCCGTGCCTGCGAAGCCGCGCGGGGCATCCGCACGCGGCTTCTTACGGCGTACCTAACGGAGGATCACGCCTTCGTCGAGGGCGCGGGGGTTGGGCTTCGAGAAGCCGACCTTGCGCAGGGTGTTGGAATCCTTGTGCTCGAACACGCCGTCCACATGGGGGATGACTAGCTTCGTCACTTCGCTGTAGCTGAGGGTGCCGTCTTCATTGAAGGTGAAGGTCTCGCTCCATTCCACAGTCTTGAAGTTCTTTTCGAGGAACTCGCTGCTGATGATGCCGCTGAAGGCTTCGCCCTGCACGGCCTTCACGGTGAAGGAATCGGCATCGGGGGCGGCGGTGCCCACGGCCATGGCGACCTGGGCGCGCGGAATGGCGAGCGTCATGGTGATCTGCTGCGTGGCGGGCTCCCAGAGGAGGTAGCCGACCTGCTCGTGGAAGGCGGCGTTTTCGCCGGGCTTCTTCACGGCCACATGGTATCGGAGGCCATAGAGCACCTGAGGGCCGTTGTTCTGTGCGTC
>JAKSQA010000268.1 GCA_024404335.1 Mailhella sp. | reverse complement strand
GTTCAAGGTGCACGATTCCGATGACGAATCCGACCTGAAGGCGACGGTGGCCGCAGCCCTTGAGCAGATTAAGGCCAGGCACTATGCGCAGCAGCTCATCGAGCGGGGCATCCCCGAAAACCGTATCCGCAAGTACGGCTTCGCCTTCGAAGGCAAGACCGTTCTTATCGGGCAGGCGTAGGCCGCCCACGCAAACCTATTCCCATACATAAATACCCAATGCGTATATTATTCTGCCACTACACATATCCGGGCCAGTTCGAGCCGTTCGTCGCGGAGCTCGCCTCCGATCCGGAGAACAGCGTCCTCTTCCTCTCTTCATCTTTCAAGCGGGATTTCTCCCTTCCCAACGTCTCCGTCGTGCAGCTGCGCGGCTGGCGTGCCCGCGGCGACAGGTCACAGGATCAGACCCTGCTTCTGCGGGAAAGCCAGCGTCTCATCGAAATGGGGAACATCGCATACCAGGCGCTTATGGAGATACGGAAGTCCGGCTTCGTGCCCGACATCATATTCACATCCCTTACCGACGGCATCGGCCTCTTCCTCCGCATGGCATTCCCTGAGGCGTTCGTCGTCTCCTACTTCGAAGACCTGCGCCGTATCGCGAACGATCCGGTCGAACACGGCAAGGGCAGGGTGGAGCTGTTCTTCCGCTCCGCCCAGATGATGCACAGCGACCTCAGCTTCGTCATGGCCGCCTGGCACAGGAAGCTGCTGCCGCCGCTTCTGCGGCAGGCGACCAAGGTCATGCCGTATTTTGCGGATACGGATTTCTTCGTCCCCGGCGGGGAGTCGGAAGGGGAGCTCGTTTCCTTCAATCTCAAAAGCATCAACCTCGGCATCAGAAAGCGCTACATGCCCGTCATCGCAGGGCTTCTTGAAAGGCGGCCGCAGTGCAGAGCGGTGCTCTGCGTAGGCAGCAGGGCGCTCCGCCAGATCATGGAGAAGGACATACAGGATTTCCCCGAGCATCTCCGGCCACGCTGTGAGATTGCGGAGTTCCTTCCGCTGGAGGAATACAGGCGGGTGCTGCAGCAGTCGGCGCTGCATGTGTGCCCCGATGCCATGGAGCCGCCCATCCGCGAGATGCTCGAGTGCCTGAGCTGTGAGACGCTCCTCATGGGACCGGATGGGCTGTCGAAGTTCGTCCTTCCGCTGCCTTCCGACAATCCTCTGGATGCCATCTGCGGAATCCTCGACCACAGGGGGGAGTACGACGCGCACCGGAAGAACGGCCGGCGTGCCGTAGTGCGCCACAGGGAGAAGAAGCGCGCCATCAGGGCCCATATCGACTACATCATGCAGGAGTACGCCCATGCCCGCGGAAAATGATGTGTGGTTCGAGGATTTCCTCTCCAGCACGGGCGATGACGGGAATCTCTTTCCTGTGCCGGAATATCCTACGTTCCGCTACGACGCCCACGACTACATGATCGTCGGCGGGAGCGGCATCGACTGCATCGTCAATGACGGAAGTCTGTCGCTGGCTGACCTGCTGAACCAGGATTCCAAGGTGGAGGGCGTTCCGCTTGTCATTGATGTGGAAATGCTCATCACCGGCGAGGGGGCGGAAAGCATCACGGATATCACCAAGGTGGAGGGCCTGACACTCGAATCCACCGAGTCGGCCGACATCATCCGCCTCGGCTCCTCGTGGGTCCTGCAGGATGACGCCCCAGGAGACGCCGAGTTCCTCACCTTCGCCCATGACGGCGGCCTCAGGATGCAGCTCCATGCCCCTGCCTTCGCACAGGTGGATATCGAGAGCGAGGGGGCTGTCTTCATGCTGCAGGTGGGTCAGGCGTGATCCGCCTCATCAGGATATAGCATGTTCGGGCGTCGCCGTGCGCCCGCGGTTTCAGCGACAGGCCGGGCTTTCCTTTCCGGCACGATACTACGGGTGATGATCTATGAGGAATGTTTTCCATATCACTGCCGCCACGGCGGCCTTAGGCATGATGCTTCTTTCCTTCCCCGCCGGTGCGTCCGCCGGAGAGCGTGTCTACCATACCGACCGCTACGGC
>JAKSQA010000267.1 GCA_024404335.1 Mailhella sp. | reverse complement strand
TCTCTGCCCGCCGACGCACCTTCCGCCGTCGCCCAGGCGGTGCATACGCCCTCCCAGGCTCCTGCCGCTGCCTCTCCGCAGGGGGCGGCCGGGAGCATCGCCTCCGTCGTAGCGGGAATCGCCGGCGCCGCGGCGCAGCAGGGAAGCGCACAGCATGGCTCTGCCGGTACCGCCGCATCCGCCATTGCCGCTGCGGCAGGCATGGGCTCTTCGGGAAGCCATGCCCAGCAGCAGAGCGCCGCAGCTGCCTCAGCCGGCGCCGTGCTGTCTGCGCTGCCCGGTTCCTCCGGCGTCATGCCCGCCTCCGGCGCCGCAGGCGTCGTGACGGCTCTGGTGGGCGCAGGCGTCGCCGCAACGCTCGGCGATGTGCTGGACCAGATGTCCGCTCATGGCGGCCAGGGCGGCATCGGGTATATCTCGGAGCTGGTCGCGGCGAACTCGCAGATGATCATGAACGCGATCGCCCCCATGGGCAGGCTCGACATCTCCTCGCTTGAGGATCATCCCGTCGAGATAGTCCGGAAGGACGGCGAGCCAGGCGTGGAGCTGCACCTTGATCCTGCCAAGGCCAGACATCTGGACAGCGTCGGATTCGAGCTCGCCTATTTCAGCGAGGAGAAGGACATCATCGTCTTCCTCGGCGGTGATGTGAACATGGACAGGAACTGGGAGAAGGGGCTTTTCCGCGACAACTTCACCGGAACCTGGGCTTCGCTCGACGGTCATCCTGTATTTCTCGAGGTCACGGCCGATGTGGAGGACTTCAACTACTATGCCGTGCCTGTCCGTCTGAACGGGGAACGCTGCAATCTTGAGGTCTCGTACGATTTCAAGGCGCAGCGCTATTACCTCATCGGGGCGAGAAGGGCCATGGAGAACGGCCTTGTGGACAAGAATCTCATCAAGCTGAAGGAAGGCGACCGCATCACCCCGATCCTGAAAAAGCTCACCATCAGCGGAGACGACCATGATCCCGTCGATTTTGACGGAGAATCCTTCGTCCTCGGCAGAAGCTGGAAATTCGAGGATTCCGAACTGCGCGACGGGGACTATGCCTATATGTTCAGCATGAAGGACATCCAGGGTAACGAAGCCACATCCGATATCGCCCGCATCACGCTTCGCAAAGGCGAGATCAGCTACGAGAAGATGTGACGGGGGCGTCCGCTCTCCGGCCCACGCTTTCTGCAGCGGTCTGGTCCGGCTGGAAGGCCGATCTCGAGGATTCGCACGCCGCCTCGGCTGATAGTTCCATGCCGGGTCCGCATACGGAAAGAGGCCCCGATACGGGGCCTCTTCCTATGGTATGAAGCATTGCCCGCAGGGCGGGCGGTCTTGACTACTTGCCTTCGAGGGTGTCGACGATGGCGGAGGCGGCGTCCATATCCTTGCCGGACATGCTGATGACGAAGAGGAGGTCGTCTTCGGTCACGATGACGGTGTTGGTATCCTGGCCGTTGATCTGGCCGGAGACGACGTAGGTGGAGTCGTCATCGCCGCGTTCGATGGTAGGATTGACGAATCCGGACTGCTGGGCGACGGCAGGGGCGATGTCCTTCGCGGAGGCACCGTTGTTCTTGGCGCAGGCGATGGCGACGGAGGTGTCTTTGGCTGCGTTGACGACGACAACGCCGCCGTCGATGTTCTGGGTCGTCCAGCCGGCGGGAACGTCGACGGTGAAGCGGCCGAAGTCAGGGCCGAATTCCTGCACGGCGGCGGAGGCCAGGGAGGCGATGGAAAGGGAGAGGGCCAGGACAAATGCGGAGAAGAGCTTCTTCATGGGAGGTACCTCTTTTGGGGGGGGATAATTAAAAATTGATAAATATATATCGATAGGTTGTCAAATTCTTTTTGATCGGTCATCCATGTGGATGCGCAGCAAGACCTGCAATCAGAATAGTATTCTCTGAGTCAAAACTGTCTTGTTAAATGGAAAATATTCCCAAAATATATTGATCCATCATGGGAATCCCGTCGCATAGCGCAGGCGGTTCCGGAGCTCTATTGACGCAGCGGCCGATGGACTGAAAAA
>JAKSQA010000266.1 GCA_024404335.1 Mailhella sp. | reverse complement strand
GTGAAAGCACGCTGCGCACGAGGAGTCTGCCGGCGTCTTTCTGCGCAAGAAGCTCCTGGACGGGGTTTTCCGGCAGGAAGTCGATGAGCACGGCGTCGCCGGGGGCGAGGAAGCACGAGGCGACAAGCGCGGCGGGGCCGCTTATGCCGCGGTGGGTGAAGAGCAGGGAGCGGATGCCCGAGGGATCGGGGTGGAAGACGGAGCCGTCTCTGCGGCGTATGCCCATGCGTACGTTGAGGCTGATGCCTTCAAGGCCTGCGAGGGGCCAGCCGGGCTGCATGGTGAGCGGGACGAGTACGGGCCGGAACGGGACCGTCGCATGGCCCCATCCTGCCGCCATGTCGAGCAGGGAGCCGTCGGCCCCGAGCTGGGGCGCGGCCGGGGAGCCTGATGCGATGACGAGGTTCCGGGCCTCGATGCGGTCGGCTCCGGCATTGAGCGTGAAGAAGGCCTTGCCGGCGCCGCGGCCGAACGAATGGGCGGCAGCGGAGGCGGCGGGCCTGGTGATGTGCGATGCCCTGCATCCCAGATAGAAGTCCACGCCGGCGTCGTCGGCCTGTACTGCAAGGCGTTCGGCCATGACATAGGCGGGCCTGGTGCCGAAGATCTGCCCGAAGTCGCGCTCTTCCCAGGGAAGGCTGAGTTCGCGGAGGAGCGTGAGCACCTCGGAGCATCCGAATTTTCCGAGCAGGGGGCGGATGACTGAGGTGTCGCCGCCTGTGTAGCGCTGCTCGTCGAGAATGCGGTTTGTGAAGTTGCCTTTGCCGCCCCCGGCCACGGCGAGCTTTGCGCCGGGCTCCCTGTGGGCGTCGATGAGGGCGATGCGGAGCCCGCGGCGGGCGGCATTCCTTGCGCACAGCAGTCCGGCTGGGCCGGCGCCTATGATGGCTGCATCGTAAGGCTGCATGGCATGCTCCTAGATGCGCAGGCCGCTGACGACGGCCACGGCTTTGATGCCCTTGAGTTCGCCGGTGAAGCCTAGGTGTTCCTCGGTGGTGGCCTTGAAGCCCACATGGTCGGGGGCAAGGCCGAGCAGCCGTGCGACATTGCGGCGTATGGCTTCGGCGGAGGGGGCCAGCTTCGGCTTCTGGGCGATTACGGTCATGTCGGCATGCGTGATGCGGAGGCCTTTCTCCGCGGCAAGGGTGAGCACGGTCTCCAGCATGACGGTCGATGCCGCGTTGTCGTATGCGGGGTCGGTATCGGGGAAGAGACGGCCGATGTCTCCGCCGCCGATGCAGCCCAGGATGGCATCCATGAGGGCGTGCAGAAGCACGTCGCCGTCGGAGTGGGCCTTGACGAGGAACTCCCCGCCCACAGGCACGCCGCCGAGGACAAGGGGGCGGTCGCCTCCGTAGGCATGGACGTCGTAGCCGTAGCCGCAGCAGGGAAGCAGGGGGCGTTCGTCGCTTCTTAACATGTCGAGGTCTCCGGGATTGGTGATCTTGATGTTGCCGGGGTCACCTTCGATGACGAGGACGCGGAGGCCGCAGTGCTCCATGAGCATGGCGTCGTCGGTCACATCGAGGCGTTCCTCCTCGGCCTTCCGGTGCGCATCGCGCAGAAGCGCGAGCGGGAAGGCCTGGGGCGTCTGCACGGCGCGGAGTGCGGCCCTGGGGGGCGTGGACTCGGCAATGCCTTCCGCATCGACCTGCTTGATGGTGTCGGAGACGGGGATGCCGGGAATGACGCCGGCTATGCCGTCGGCGGCCTTCTCCATGGCTGCTGAGGCCAGCCGGGTTGCCAGCGCCGTTTTCAGGAAGGGCCGTGCGCTGTCGTGGATAAGCACGGTGCCGCATTCACGGGGCAGGAGGTCAAGGCCGTTCCTCACGGAATCCTGCCTGCGGGCGCCGCCTTCGGTGACAAGGATGCGTACGCCCAGGGAATGGCGCGCCTCCAGTTCCCGCAGGTCGGCGCGGGCTCCGGCGGAATCGCCGGCGGGGAAGACGAAGACGATTCCGTGGATGGGAGGGGAGGCGGCAAGCGTTTTTGCGGAGTGCCACCACAGGGGCTCGCCTTTCCATTCGAGGAACT
>JAKSQA010000265.1 GCA_024404335.1 Mailhella sp. | reverse complement strand
GCCCGCATCTGCCCCCGTGAGGGCCGCCCCCTCGAAGCCGGCAGCGTGCTGCGCCAGCCCGACCTCGCCCGCACGCTCGAGCGCCTTGCCGCCGGGGGCGCCGAGGAGTTCTACCATGGCGAGACGGCGGAACGCATCGCCGCGGCCCTCGCCCCGCACGGCGCGCTCATCACAAGGCGCGACCTCGCGGAGCACACGGCCGACTGGAGCGACCCCATCAGCGTGCGCTACCGCGGGTACACGGCGCTGAACTGCCCGCCGAACACGCAGGGCATGGCCTCGCTCGAGATACTCAACATCCTGGAGAACTTCGACCTCTCCGCCATTCCCGAAGGCTCCGCCGACTACTGCCACCTGCTTGTGGAGGCCACGCGCGAAGCCTTCCTCGACCGCGATGCCTACCTCACCGACCCGGACTTCGCCGACATCCCCCTTGCCGAGCTGCTCTCCCCCGCCCACGGCGCGCGGCAGGCCGCCCGCATCGACATGGGCAGGGCAGGCAGCTTCCCGAACCCGCTAGACCCGCGGGGCGACACGGTGTGGCTGGGCACTGCCGATGCGGAGGGCAACGCCGTCTCCCTCATCCAGAGCGTGTACTTCGCCTTCGGCTCCGGCGTCGTGCCGCCGGGCACGGGCATCATACTTCAGAACCGCGGCACCTTCTTCTCACTCGACCCGGCATCGCCCAACGTGCTCATGCCGCGCAAGCGCAGCTTCCATACGCTGAACCCCGCCATGCTGCTGAAGGACGGCCGCCCGTACCTCGTCTACGGCACCATGGGCGGCGAGGGCCAGCCGCAGACGCAGGCCGCCCTCGTCACGCGCATCATCGACTACGGCATGAGCCCGCAGGACGCCATCGCGGCGCCGCGCTGGCTGTGGGGCCGCTCCTGGGGGGCCGACGCCAACGGACTCAGGCTTGAGAGCCGCTTCGGCGACGACGTCTTCCGCGGGCTGGCGGCCCGGGGCCACGACGTATCCCGGGTGGCGGCCTACGACGGCCTCATGGGCCACGCAGGCGCCATCCTCATCAACGGCGGAACGGGCGTGATGTACGGCGGCTGCGACCCCCGCAGCGACGGCCTTGCCGCAGGGCTGTAGCCGGCCGCGCCGGGAGGGGACGTTCATCTCCACGGAGCGCCATGAGGCCATGCGCGACGGGGCCAGGCGGGGAAGGAATCGGGCCTGAGGCGCCCACCGGGGAAGCCGTCAGCGGGGATGCGTCCGCCTTCCGCAGCGGCAGCGCATATCCGGGAAGTCAGGAAACAGCGGAACAAATCCTCCATGCGGCCCCGCGGCAACGGCGGCCCCGCCTCCATCGCGGAGGACATGCCCATCAGGGACAATCATGCCGAAGGCCCCGCGCCTTCATTAAGACAGAACAGGAGGAAGCATCGCGTGAACGCACTGCTCAACAGGATTTTCAGGCTTGAGGAACACGGAACCTCCGTCAGGACCGAAGTCGTCGCAGGCATGACCACCTTCGTCGCCATGGCCTACATCATCTTCGTCAATCCCGCCATGCTCGCCGACTGCGGCATGCCCCGCGAGGCGGCCTTCGCCTCGACGGTATGGGCCGCCGCGCTCACGACGCTGCTCATGGGCTTCTGGGCCAACATGCCCGTCGCGCTCGCGCCCGGCATGGGCATCAACGCCTTCTTCACCTACACAATGGTGCTGGGCATGGGGCTCCCGTGGCAGACCGCCCTCGGCGCCGTCTTCATCTCCGCCACGGTCTTCCTGAGCCTTACCGTATGCGGCATACGCGAGCTCATCATCCGTTCCATTCCAACGAACCTCGAGCTCGCCACCGCAGCGGGCATCGGCATGTTCATCGCGCTCATCGGCCTCAGGGGCGCCGGCGTAGTCGCCGACGACCCGGCCACCCTGGTGACGCTCGGCAGCATGAAGTCCCCCTCCACCCTGCTCTCCCTGGGCGGCATCGCCCTCACCGCCGCCCTCATGGCCCGCGGTGTGAAGGGCTCCATCCTCATTGGCATCATCGCCACCACGGCCGCCGGCATGTGCCTCGGCGTCGGCCCCGCGCCG
>JAKSQA010000264.1 GCA_024404335.1 Mailhella sp. | reverse complement strand
CCGCTGCCGATGCAGTGGTCCACGCCCGGCATCGCCGCGACCGACGGCGCCAGGGGGGATTTGTCGATGCTGAACACATGCGCGCCCATGGAGGCCAGCACCCATGTCCATCCTCCGGGAGCCGACCCGAGGTCGAGGCACAGGTCGCCCCGCACGGGCCCCTCACCCAGCAGGGTGAACGTCTCCCACAGCTTGAGGTAGGCCCTGCTCGGCGGGCCCGTACGGTCCTCGTCGAAGCGCACCTCGCCGTCCGGGAAGGGGGATGAGCACTTCGCGGAAACAAGCAGCGTGTCGTGGTCCCAGAGCGTCCACGAGCCCAGCGGCGACGAGGGGGCGGGCGTTCCGAAGACGACGGGGCGGGACTTCACGGGAGGGAGCTGCTGCTCTATGAGGGCCGCCCTCCTGTGGAAATCCACACTGTGCAGCTTCCAGTTGCGCTGTATCGCCTTAAGGCCCCGCACCGCCTCCCCTACGGAGGAGACGGGCATGAAGAAGGGCTCAAGCCAGATGTTCTGGGCCCATGCCGAAGGGAAGAAGCCGTCCGCAAGGACGATGCGCTCCCTGACCTCGCGCACGCGGATGCCGGAGAACTCCAGCTCGCCGACGAGGTCGTCCTCAAAGCCCCTTGCAGCCAGATAGGCCGTGAAGCCGCTATTTGACATGGGGGAAAAGCTCCACTGCCATGGCCTTGAGCTCAACCTTGCGCACCTTGCCGTTGGCGGTCTTCGGCACGCTTTCCACGATGGCGACATAGCGGGGGATCTTGTGCCAGGCAATGCGGCCCCTGCAGAAATCGCGGATGTCCTCGGGCTTGGGCTGCGCCCCCTCCACAGGGACGACGAATGCGGCGACGTCCTCGCCGTAGCGGCTCGAGGGGATGCCCACGATATGCACCTCGGCCACGGAATCCATGTACGAGATGAACTCCTCGACCTCACGCGGGTAGATGTTCTCACCGCCGCGGACGATCATGTCCTTGATGCGGCCCGAGATGGTGAGGTAGCCCTCTTCATCGACCCAGCCGATATCGCCCGTATGGAGCCATCCGTCGGGGTCGACGGTCTCGGCCGTCGCCTCGGGCATCCTGTAGTAGCCGGCCATGACGTGCCAGCCGCGGCAGCATATCTCGCCCTGCTCCCCTGCGGGGACGGCCCTGTTCGTCGACGGGTCGCGGATCTCCATATCGATGCCCGCGATGACGCGGCCGGAGGTCCTGAAACGCTTCTCCTCGGGGTCGTCGACGGAAGGCATGGTGATGAGGGGGGATGTCTCGGTCTGCCCGTAGGCGCCGATGATGGACTCAAGCCCCATGCTGTCGGAAAGCTTCCGCAGAAGGGCCTCCGGGCAGCTCGCGCCGCCCATGAGGATGAACCGCATGGAGGAGAAGTCGTATGTCGAGTAGCGGCGGTGGCCCACCATGGAGACGTATGTGGAGGGAACGCCGAACATGCCCGTGCAGCGCTCCTCCTGGATGGCGGCCATGACGCGCTCTGGCGAGAAGCTCTCCGTGATGATGAGCGCGGTGCCGTGCGTGGCGCAGCCCAGCACTCCCATCACGCAGCCCATGCAGTGGAACAGCGGGAGCGGCACGACAAGGCGGTCCTTCTCCGTCAGCTTAAGCTGCTCGCCGCAGACCCAGCCGTTGACGCCGATATTGGAATGCGTGAGCATGACGCCCTTGGGGAATCCCGTCGTGCCCGAGGTGTACTGCATGTTGACCACATCGGAGGCCTTCACCATGGCCCTGCGCGCAGCGTACTCCTCGTCGGTGGTCTCGCCGGCAAGGCCGAGCACGGCAGCGATGGGCATGATCCCGGGGTGCGGCACGGCTGCCTCGCCCCTGTTCATGCTGAGCACGCGGCGCAGCTTCGGGAACTTCGCGCTGCGGAGCTCTCCGTCGCCGGCCGAGGCCAGCTCGGGGATGACGCGGTTAAGCGCGGCCACATAGTCATAGTCGAGGAAGCCGTCGATGCAGAAGAAGAACTCGCACTCCGACTGGCGGATAAGATACTCGAGCTCGCTGTCGCGGTAGTTGGTGTTCACAGCCACGAGCACGGCCCCTATGCGGG
>JAKSQA010000263.1 GCA_024404335.1 Mailhella sp. | reverse complement strand
CTCCCCCGTTATCGCCACCTCTGCCCTACCGGCAGATCCGAGGGGCGCCGCGGCCGAGGATGCCGTCGAGAGCGGAACGCCCCAGGCCGTGCGGGAAAGCGCGTGGTAATCGTACTCCGCACGGATATGGTCAGGCATTGCGGAAAACATGCCGGGCTCAAGCCTGGTGAAAAGGACGGGATGCCCGGAGCTTCTCCCGAACCTTTCCATCAATCCCACAAGAGCCTCTTCCGGCTTCCCCTGGCAGAACACGGCCTCAGGCATGCCGAGGCGCACCCTTCGGGAAAAATCAAAGACCACTCCGGGGGCGACCTCCGCTCCGTCGGCAAAGGCGGCCGCTCCGGCCCTGTGTTCCACTTCACTCATGGAGTAACTCCGATGTTCAGAATCCCGGCCCCGAGCCCTAACGACCGGCATCCGCAGAAAACGGAATCCGACTTCCCGGCAGCTGCGAGACCGGCTCCAGGTCTTATCAGGCCAGCTTTTTCAAGACGTTGAGAAGCATCTCCGGGGCGATATCAAAGGAATAGCCGAGCTCCAGCCGCTCGGTATCCTTATGTGCGTCCTTGCCGGAGGGCCCCATGTTCGCAATGGGTATGTCCAGCGAGAGAAGGTCGTCCATGGGAAGGGAGAACACCGTCCCCCATCCCGGCATGTTGTCGGCCAGGGCATGAAGATCCGCTTCACCCCCCTGGAACCCGACATAGCTCAGGTCCATGATGCCGCTGAAGCACTCGATAAGACGCACCCCTCCGCCGAGCCTCCGCGATATCTCGTCGCAGGCCTCCTCCATGATGGAGCGCAGGCGCTTCTCCTTCTCCGTCTTCCGAAGATTGATCCTCTGCGGATAATACGGAGGCAGGAATCCCACGACCACCGCCGGTCCTTTAAGATTGACCAGCGATATGAGCCTGTCGGCAATCGCGATCCCCTTTTCCCGCTCATCCATATCGGCCGGCAGCGATGCGGCGAACTCATCCAGCATAGCAGCCGCCTTTTCCCGCCCGACACGCTCCGCAAGCATGTCCATCACTTCCCGGATGCTGTAGACGCGCGGCTCCCAGGCCGGAACCGGGCAGTCGGGCCGCCCCGACTGGATACGGAAGCGCTCTCCGGCCTCTCGGATGCGCGCAAGCGTCTTTTCCAGTGCCTCACGGGCGACTTCCCTGCAGAGCCCAAGGACCTCCAGGGGTGTCCTGCTCACATTAAGGATATTGAAATAGGCGACGGCCCGCTCCGGGAGCGTGACCGAGTACGAGTCCCGGAGACCCCTCAGCCCAAGACATATAGGCGGGGTCCCAGCATCCGGCCCCCTACCATCCCTGAGCCCGCGATCGAACTCCACACGGCACACCGCGCCGGCGGCTATCAACGAGCGATCCACGCCATCGAACGCATAGCCGACATGGGCCTCACGCCCCACACAGAAAAACATGGGCATGATCTTGCCCGTGGTTCCCGTATAGAAGATGCGTTCCGGCACACTGGACTCCGTGGTGCTGGACGTCCAGAAGGCAGGCTCGCCCGACAGCGCCGCAACGAAATCAAGCCCCCTCTCCCTCGCGAAGGCACACAGTCCGGGCAGGGCCCCACGCATGCCTGCTGAATTGCCTTCCTCGTCGGGCACCCCAAGGAAAACCAGATTCACGCCAAGCTCATCCCTGCGGCGCGCCATCTCAGCAATGCAGGCCATGTGGAGGGCTATCCCCGCCTTCATGTCCATGACGCCGCGGCCGAAGGCCCAGTTGCCCGAATCAAGGTCTTCGCGTGCGTCCCGGGGGATATCCCGTGCGCCGATCGCCGCCGTATACGCCTCCACATCAAAGGCCGTATCGGCGAGATCGCCGCAGACGTCGGTATCGACGACGTCGAAATGCCCGTTGAGAAGCACAGTCCTTCCGGTGGGCCTTCCCGCCTTCACATACGCGAGAACGGCCTTCCTTTTAAGTCCGCCCGTCTCACACTGGACAAACAGCAGGTCGCCCGGATGCTCCCTGAAATACTGCTCCTTCGCCAGCACGGCATAAATGAAATCGGCGGCCTCGTTTTCACCAGCGGTATGGGAAACGCTGCGTACCTTAACAAGGTCGCTCATAA
>JAKSQA010000262.1 GCA_024404335.1 Mailhella sp. | reverse complement strand
TGGCGTTGGCGGGGCTGGACAAGCTCGTGCCGCGTCTGGACGACGTTCTGAACGCGCTGAAGGTGCTGCCCCGCAACGCCACCTCGCAGCGCCTGACCTCCTACGCCACCTTCATCGCCGGCGCCACGCCCTGCGCCAAGAGCCCCACTGGCGTGAAGAAGCTTCATATCGTGCTGCTGGACAACGGGCGGCGCGCGATTGCCGAGGATCCGCTCTTCTCCCAGGTGTTCCGCTGCGTGCGCTGCGGCGCGTGCGCCAATGTGTGCCCCGTCTTCCGCATGGTGGGCGGCCACCGCATGGGCCACGTGTACATCGGCGCGATCGGGCTGGTGCTCACCTGGCTGTTCCACGATCGTGCCATCGCCAAACGGCTGTGTCAGAACTGCCTTGGCTGCGGCTCCTGCAAGGATGTCTGCTCGGGCGGCATCGACCTGCCGCGCCTCATTGGCGAGATCCGCGCCCGCTTCTCGCGGGAGGACGGTTCGCCGCTGCCGGCCAAGCTCGCCGCGCTGGCGATGAGGGATCGCAGCATTTTCCACACGTTGCTGAAGTTCATGCGCTTTGCGCAGAAGCCAGTTGCGGGGCGTGATGGCTTTGTGCGCCACCTGCCCATGGCGCTTCTGGGCGCCCAGGGCTTCAAGTCGCTGCCGGTGCTGGCCGACAGGTCTTTCCGCGCGCAATGGCCTGCCCTGAAGGGGACTGTCGCCGCGAATCGCCGCGGTCTGCGCATTGCGCTCTTCGCCGGGTGTGCGCAGGACTTCGTGTATCCCGAGCAGCTTGTGGCCGCGCTCAAGGTGTTTGCTGCCGCGGGCGTGGAAGTCGATTTCCCGATGGAGCAGACGTGCTGCGGTCTGCCGCTTACGATGTTGGGCGAGGCCGAAACGGCAAAGAACGTGGCGCGCCAGAACGTGGCGGCTTTTTCGGGTGCCGACTATGATGCGATCGTTACGCTGTGCGCCAGCTGCGCCTCGCATCTCAAGCATGGCTACGTGGCGATGCTGGGCGAGGAGGCGGCCGCCTTCGCGGCGAAGGTGACGGACTTCAGCTCCTTCGTGCAGGGGCGTCTCCAGCTCACGGCTGACGCCTTCAAGCCGCTGGCGGACAAGGTGGCCTATCACGCGAGTTGTCACCTGTGCCGGGGACTGGGGGTCAAGGAGGCGCCGCGGGCGCTGATTCGTCTGGCGGCCGACTACGCGCCGTCGCCTGAAGAGGAGAGCTGCTGTGGCTTTGGCGGCACGTTCTCGGCGAAGTTCCCAGAGATTTCGGCGGAGCTGCTGAAGAAGAAGCTTGCCAACGTCGCGCAGAGCGGCGCCGCGCGCCTGGTGCTCGACTGTCCGGGCTGCGCCATGCAGCTGAAGGGCGGCGCGGACAAGCAGAAAATGAATCTCAAGGTGCAGCACATCGCCGAACTGCTGGCGGAGGCGCTCGCATGAACGAAAACCGACTTCCCGATGTGGCGGACATCAGGCTGGAGAACCTCCTGCCGCATCGCGCGCCGATGATCCTCATCGATCGGGTGGTGGCCTATGATGTGCAGGCGAAGCGCGTGGATGTCGAGGTGACCATTGGCCCGGGCCAGGTGTTCTTCGACGGCGCGGGCGTGCCCGCCCATGTGGCGATCGAATACATGGCGCAGGCCGCGGCGGCATTGGTGGGGCTCAACGACCTGGCCTCCGGCACGGAGCCGCGTCCGGGCCTGCTGCTCGGCACGCGCAAACTGGAGCTGAATCTCGACCACTTTGCGGATGGGGAGACCTATCGCATCACGGCGCGCTGCGAATTCGAGGACGCCGAGGCGGCGGCGTTTGCGTGCGTCATCGCGGATGCGGCGGGCAAAACGGTCGCATCCGCCACACTCAACGCCTATCGTCCGCCGGACATGGCGGCATTTCTCAAGGAGCAGACTCAATCATGAAGCGTGTACTGGTGACGGGATCGTCGCGTGGCATCGGCAAGGCTGTGGCCGAACGGCTGCGGGCGGATGGTTTTGAGGTGGTGACCCATGCCGTGAAGTCGGAAGGGGTGGATCTGCGCTTCGACATCGCCGACCGCGAGGCGACGTGGCGTGTTCTGGAAGAGGATGTGGCGTCGCACGGCCCCTACTTCGG
>JAKSQA010000261.1 GCA_024404335.1 Mailhella sp. | reverse complement strand
CTGTAGTGTGTGGCGGGATCGTCGTGGTCGTTCCCCGTGTCTATGAGCGGTCTTTTCGCGGAGTCCTGCCTCAAACGGAGAAAGGTGGAGGAAGGCATCCGTGAGCCGGGCGACGTCTCGGGAGAAGATCCCTTCATAGCATCAAACTATTTCGACATATGCATGCTCATGGACTACTGGGGACCGCAGCGGCTCAATCACCACACGGAAGCGACCACGGCCCTCTACGGGGCTAGGGAATGCGCCCGCATCCTCTGCCGGGAAGGCGTGGAGAACGCCGTCCGGCGCCACCGCCTTCATGGCGAGGCCATGCGCGAGGGCATCGAGGCCATGGGGCTCGTCCCCTACGGAGACCAGGCCCACAGGATGAACAACGTCCTCGGCGTCCTCATACCCGACGGTCTGGACGGAGACCAGGTCCGCGGCATGCTCCTGTCTCACTTCGGCATCGAGATCGGATCCTCGTTCGGCCCGCTCAAGGGCCGCATATGGCGCATCGGCACCATGGGGTACAACGCCCGCACGGACTGCGTCCTGATGACCCTTGCATCGCTCGAAGCCGTCCTCACCCGCCTCGGCATGAAGCTTCCCGCAGGTGCGGCGGTGCAGGCCGCCATGAACTTCTACGACAGGAGCTGCTGACATGTCATCCATCACTTCCGGCACAGCCTCCGCCTCTCGCGTCATGGCGCGGCTGGCCGAACTCGCCCTCATCACGGAACAGCCCGGCATCATCATGCGCCGATACCTCACCCCGGCCCACAAGAAGGCCAATGAGCTCGTCGGCCGCTGGATGGAGGAGGCGGGCATGCAGGTCAGGCAGGACGAGGCCGGCAACATCTGCGGCCTTTACCCGGGTACCGATCCCGATGCGCCGGCCGTCCTTCTCGGCTCGCATCTGGACACGGTGATCGACGCTGGGGCCTACGACGGATGCCTCGGCGTAATCGCCGCCATCGAGGCAGTCTCCATTCTGCACGACCAGGGGAAGCACCTGCGCCATCCCGTCCGCGTCATCGGATTCGCCGACGAGGAAGGCACGAGGTTCGGCGTCACCTACCTCGGCAGCGCCGCCGTTGCCGGCCTGTGGGAGGAAAAATGGCTCGACGCACGCGACCCCGACGGCATGCGCATGCGTGAGGCCATGGAGGCCTTCGGGCTGGACCCGTCGGCCGTAGGCATGGCCGCGCTTCCCCCGGCCGGAGTCGCCGCCTACTACGAATTCCATATCGAACAGGGCATCGTGCTGGAAAGGCAGAACCGTGCCCTCGCCGCCGTGACGGGCATCAACGGATCGAGACGCTACCACATGCGCATAAGGGGCGTGACGGGACATGCCGGCACGATTCCCATGTCGTGCCGTACGGATCCGATGTTCGGAGCGGCCGAGGTCATCAGCCGCATAGAGGAGACTGCGAGGACCTACGGCGACTCCCTCTACTGCACCGTCGGCTACGTCTCCTGCGAGCCGAACCTTGCCAACTGCATCGCCGGAGAGGTCGACATCAGGCTCGACATACGGGCGGATAACGCGACGAGGCTGGCCGAAGCCGACGAGCGCATCCACGCCGAAGTACGGGCCGTATGCCGGAAGAGGAACCTTGGGTTCAGCGACGAGCTGTTCTTCCAGTCGCGCCTGGTGAAATGCGATCCCCTTCTTGTGGAGAAGGTCTCCGCCGCTCTGCAGACCGTCCAGGGATGCGCCCCAAGGATCTCTAGCGGCGCCGGCCGCGACGCCGCGGAGGCGTCCATCGTATGGCCCATGGCCATGATCTTCCTCCGGTGCCGCGAAGGACTCTCCCACTGTCCCCGGGAAAGCATCACCGAGGCCGACGCCCTGCTCGGCGTCAGGGCTCTGGTCACCCTGCTCGAACAGAACTACTGATCCCTATGGGCATCACGGCGGAACATTCCATGAAGGACTTTCCCAGATACCCGGACCTAACCTCCTTCCGCGCATGGCTCGCCTCCGGCGGCGACTGCGGGTGTGGAGGCGGCGGCGTGGAGGGGGCTGCGGAGTGCCGGCGTGCGAAATAGGCGAAACAGGCGGGCGATTGACGGTTGACGGCGAGGCGGGAAAAGAGTAATATTCCCGTATGGAACTCTGGTCTATTT
>JAKSQA010000260.1 GCA_024404335.1 Mailhella sp. | reverse complement strand
GCCTTTAGACGCCTTTCCCGCACGGGCCGTCTCGACGGAGGGCACGGATAGCTGCTCGAGCTCCGCAAGGGCGGCCGATGCGTGGTCGTACGGATTGTCCGAAACGGCTGCGGAAACCGATGTGAGCGACTTGGAGGGAGCTGCAGATCCGGCACGGGCGGGCACGCGGAGCCTTCTGCCCTCGGTCAGGGCTCCCGGATTAAGCTCGGAAAGCACCGAGGCGGGAACACCGGTGGCAGCGCTCACGCGGGCAAGCGTATCCTTCCTGCGTACCGTAGAATAGGTCCACCCCGCTCCGGCAAGGGCGGATTCCCGGAGGCTCCGTGCCTGCTGCTCCCTCGTGCGGGGGATGTAGACGGTCGATTCCCGCCCCGCCGGGCTGATGGAGCGGAGGAACTGCGGATTGTAGCAGAGGAATTCCTTCCATGTCATGCCCAGACGGCGCGCAAGCTCCACAAGGTCGGTCGCAGGCTTCGCCGTAAGCGCGACGGAGGGCACGAGGACCGGGTGGGAGGGATCGGGTGCCGCGGGGCGGATGCCCAGCTTCTCGGGATCGCGCATGATCTTCGCTATGGCCAGGAAGCGGGGGACATACAGGCGGGTCTCCTCCCGGAGCTGCATGTCGTAGGAAAGCGAGCCGTTCCTCCGTATGATCTCATGCAGGCTGCCTGCGCCGGTCGCGCTCTTCGCCCGGCCGATCTTCCCCTCGCCCCCGTTGTATGAGGCGATGGCGAGATGCCAGTCGTGGAAAATGGAATAGAGCCTCGCAAGGTACTTCGCCGCGGCCTCGGTCGACTTGACCGGATCCATGCGCTCGTCGACCCACCAGTCCTGCCTCAGGCCGTAGTCACGCCCGGTGGGCGCCATGAACTGCCACATGCCCACGGCTTTGGATGACGAGACGGCAAGGGGATTGTACCCGCTCTCAAGGTATGCCAGATAGGCCAGCTCCTCGGGCATGCCGCGGCTCCGGAAAACGGCCCTGCTGTGGTTGACGTAGGGTATGCCGTTCCGCAGGAACTTCTCGAGCGTGGAGCGGCGTTCCCGGACGTATTTGATGAAATGGTATTTGACCTGGCGTGTCTCCGCGGCGTTCATGCCCGCATCAAGCACTTCCGTGCGCGAAAAGGCCTTCTCTTCGTTCACGCCGAGCTTCAGCGCGGCGTCGGGAACCCTTCCTTCGGCGACCTGCTCGTCGGTGCTCCGCACCTCGGCCGACTTCATCCCGTTCCGGCCGCCTTCGGAAAGCTCCGGAGCGCCGACACGCTCATGCGCGCATCCGGCAAGAAGCAGAAGAAGCGCCGCCCCGCCTATCAGCGGCAGACGGAGCGTGGAAAACGAATTCATGGATCTCTCCCCTGTTAGGGCTTGCGTACTCGGCAAAAGCGGTATAGGTGCCTTGCAGAACACCCATCCATACCTTGATTCCCCAAGAGATTCAATCCGCCCAGGGGCATGATGCCCATTTTGGCGGCCGGAGGACCTACGCGCGACGCAGAACAGAACGGAGCGGGCTACCGTCCGGGCTGCAAGCCCGTCATGGAACTGCTGGAAAACGACCCCGAGCGCATCGACTGCGTCTATGTCCGCAAGGGGCGCACCGGAGCCGACAGCGCACGTCTGCTCGACCTGTGCCGTGACTACGGCGTGCGCTTCTCCCTTGTCGGCGACGACGCCTTCCCCAGGCTCGGCAGGTCGGTCGGCCACCAGGGCGTGTGCGCACGGCTCAGGGAAACCAGCTTCATGCCGTGGGAACGCTTCCTTGCCGAAGCGGCCTCCGCCCCCCTGCCGCTCATAGTCGCCCTCGACCAGGTGCAGGACCCCGGCAATGTCGGCACGCTCGCGCGCACGCTGTACGCTATGGGCGCGGCCGGGCTTGTCATCCCGCGCCACAACAGCGCCTTCCTCGGCGCAGGTGCGCGGCGCTCCGCCGCCGGCGCGCTCGAAAGGCTCCCCATCACGCAGGTCGTCAACCTCGCACGAGCCGTGGAAGAGGCCCGCGACGCCGGATTCTTCACCTTCGCCGCGCGCAAGACCGACGACAGCATGGACCCCCTGCGGGACAAGCTGCCCCTGCCGGCCCTTCTTGTGCTGGGAAGCGAGGAAAAGGGCATCAGGCC
>JAKSQA010000026.1 GCA_024404335.1 Mailhella sp. | reverse complement strand
GAGAAGTTCATACGCCGGCGGCCCGAACAGTGGTTCTGGATGCACAACCGCTGGCAGACGAAGAAAAGCGAAGCCTGAAAGCGCCGCAGAAAATCCACCCCTAAACACAGCGAGGCCACCATGACCCCCTTCATCATCCGCGGATTCCTCATAGGCAGCTCCATCGGCGTATTCGCCGTGCTGCTCGGATTCATGGGAACCTCCGAGGGCGTCGTCTTCGGCTCCGCCGCAGGCATCCTCGCAGGCTACACGTCGGCGAGGCTCCATGCCAGACGGTCGGAGAAGAAATAGGACGGAACGCTTCCTTCTGGAATGCGCCGATCCGTTCGGAAACAGATCGGCCCGCCGACGGCCCCGAGTCATCGCAGATGGCCAGGCCATCTGCGGATTCGTCCCTATCCATCGCCCTCGGGCGGCGTCACCACATGGATGGACGCCTGGAAAATCTTTTCCGGCGTTTTCCGGAAAAGGCGGCACTTCGGAAAAGCGGGCGTCAGACGGCCCTGCGGCTGCAGAACTGGAGGAGCCTCCCCAGGAAGACCTGCGCCCTGGCGAATGCCGCCTCGTCGCCTACGAAGGCCTGCGGCCTCGGCAGCTGGATGACAAGGCGCCCGTCAAGACGCTCCTGCGAGAAGGGAAGCAGCGTACGGGGCATGGCAAGCGCGTCGCGCGCATCGGAGCCGAAAAGCAGCAGCACGCGGGGCGCGAAAAGCCGCACGCCCGACCAGAACAGCGATGCCCCCGCGGGGGGGACGTCGCCCGGCAGCGCATACGGCCAGAAGACATGCGTTCCGCCGGGGTGCCCCAGCATGCGCAGCATGCGAACGATGACCTCGCGGCGGTCGGCATCGGGTGTTCCCGTAAGGTCGTCTCCCAGGCCTCCGTACGTCCACATGACGAGGGGGTGTTCCGGCATGGGCCGGCGGGTCCTCAGTGCGCGCCATGCGGGCGGCCACTGCTCGAAGGGAAGGGCGCCGGAGGCATGGCTTCCTTCCGAATCCGGAGGCGAAGGCCTGTCCTGCGGCATGTGCGGCGGCTCGGGCCGCATGGCCGGCCGGGAGGCCTGAGCTGCGTTCTCCGGCCGTGCGCCGTCCGTCCTGCGGGCGGCATCGGCCCCGGCGCTGCCGTAAGGAGCCTGATTCCCGTATTCCCGGGGAGCGGCGGAATCCTCGCGGCGTTCCGCCTGCGGGGCTCCGGGCCGCCCTCCGATTCCGCGGGGAGGGGCATAGCGGCCGACGCCCGCGGGGCGGGAGGGATCTCCGCCGGAAGCTCCATCCTGAAAAGCGCGGAACGCCCCCGCGGCAGGAGCGGCCGGCATGCTTCCGGAACGCATCTGCGCAGGCGGCGGGGCACTGCCGTCCGCTCCTGCGGGCTCGGCAGCGCCGCGGAGTTCGCGCACGCGGGCCTCATCGGCGCACAGCAGCACGTCGAACCCTGCCCGAAGCCAGGGCATGACGATGGCCGTACGCGCGTTCATACCGCCAGCGTCCTGGCCCAGTCGAGTATCTTCCAGGCCACCTGCGGCTTCGCCATGTCGGGCCACTGCTCCTCACGGCCCTGCACGTCGGCGACGTACACGCGGTTCGATGCCCGCCCGAAGCCGTCGGCTATGCGGTTGCCCACGATCATGTCGGCACCCTTGTAGGAGAGCTTGTACTGGACCGCTGCAGCAAGGGCATCGGCATCGGGCACGGCCTCGGCCGCGAACCCCACGACGACCTGCCCTTCGGAGCGCTCCTCGGCCAGGGTGCGGAGGATGTCGGCATTGGGAAGGAAATCCACATGGAGGCCGTCGGCGGCCTTGTCCTTCTTGAACTTCCCCCCCCCGTACGGAACAGGGCGGAAGTCCGCCACGGCGGCCGTGAACACGCCCATCGTGGCCGAAGGCCAGATTTCGGAAGACTTCTCAAGCATCTGCGCGGCGCTGACGACATCATGCCTGTGGAAGGCCGGATCGTCGGGAAGCCAGAGGCCTTCTGCGCCCAGAGGCCCGCATACGGCATGCACCTCCGCCCCCCGCAGCCATGCGGCCACGGCGATGGAGGCGCCCATGGTGCCGGTGGAGCCGTTGGTCCAGAAGCGCACATCGTCCCAGGTCTCTCTCGTAGGGCCGAGCGTGACCATGACGGTCTCGCCTTCCATGTCCTGCGGGGTGAGCGCCTTGAGGCCGGCGAGATAGATCAGGCGCAGGTCGGCAAGGCGCCCCTGCCCTTCGTCGTGGCAGGCGACAAGGCCGCTGTCGGGCCCCACGAAGATGAACCCGCGTTCCCTGAGGAGCGCCGCGTTGTCCTGCGTGGCGGGGTTCTGCCACATGCGGGGGTTCATGGCGGGGGCGATGACAACCGGGCCGTCGAAGGCGAGCGCCTGGGCGGAGAGCATGTCGCACGCACGGCCATGGGCGAGCCTTGCCATGATATCGGCCGTGGCAGGCGCGATGACCATGGCATGGGCGGTCTGGCCGGGTTCGAGATGCTCGAAGGGAGCTTCGCCGGAGAACATCGCCCGGTACACGGGAGACGCCCCCAGCGCTTCAAACGTCAGCGGGGTGACGAACTTCGATGCGGCCTCCGTGAGCGTCGCACTGACTGCGGCGCCCGTGTCCTGCCAGCGATGGACGAGATCAGCCACCTTGAAGGCGGCTATGGAGCCGCACACCCCGAGGTGGAGCCGCTTGCCGCCGAAGCGCTTGAAGAGCAGATGCTTTTCCATGGTCCTCTACTCGGCGAGCTTGGTCACCTGGGCGGCCGACGTGGAGGACTGGCGGGCCGCCGGCTGGATGGAGGCGCCCGTGTTGTTCAGATGCGCTGCGGGCACGGCACCAAGGATATCGACATTGACGCCGTTGATGACCCATACGTCCATGCTGCTGTAGACGGGTCCTTCCTTGAAGAAGAGAGCCGCATAATGCGGAGCCTTCTCGTAGAGCTGGATGGAGCGGACGCCGATGCTGGAGCCGCGGAGCTGCCAGCCGGCACGGGCCATGTTCTGCATCATGACGTTGGCGAGGGAAACGCCGTCGACACGGCCGGAGAACGACTCGAGGCCGTACTTGCTTCCGTCGGTGGCCACGGTGACGAGCGTTTCGGAGACCTTGGTGCTCATGGGCGCGGGAATCGGCACATCGGCGAACTGGGAGACATACGTCTCCGTCAGGCTGGGCTGTTCGAAGGGATTCTTGATTTCCGGCATGCCGCTGCCGGAACAGCCGGCCAGCAGGAGCGCCGCAAAGGCCGTGGTGATAATATTGCGCATCTTCATAAGGAACTCCCTGGAAGAGATTGCTGAACTGCGTGGAATCATGTTCTGCGGGAAACGATACTATGAAAACTTCCTTTCTGCCAAGAGGAATACGGCCCCCGCGCCGCTTGCCGGGCGACGCCTACCTGCCCCCTGAAGGATTATCCGTCATGACGGTCCGGCCGGCGTCGGCAGGCCTGCATCCTCCGCAGGCTGATGCCGGCCCCCAGGCCTCTGCGGAACCTTGCGGCACAGGGAATCAGCATCCTCCCCCGCCTCCGCCTCCGCCGCCGCTTCCGGCTCCGCCGCCTCCGCCGCCGAAGGAGCTGCCGGAACCGGAGCTTCCCCCGCCTGATGAAGCGGACCTGTCCGCCGCGGAGGAAAAGCCTCCGCACGTGCCCGCATCAAGCCATGTCCTGCGCTCGACATCCACCGCATGCGCCGCAAGCACGTCGGCGAAATAGGCGCCCCAGGCCTTCTCCAGGCCTAGGGCAACGGCATACGGCAGCAGCTTCTCGTAATGGTCCATGCTTCTTTCCGGCAGGTTCAGCGCATTCATGCGGCCTTTCTCGGCCGTGCCGATGTACATGGCAAGGCCCTCGATCCCGTCAAGAAGCCTGCGCGCCTCGGGCGTAGGGGCATCCATGATGAATGAGAACACGCACGGCACGCAGAGGACCCCAAGCATGGTCCATACCGGCAGATCGGCCGCGACGTCATCAGCCATGTCCATGATGACGATCGCCAGGCAGTAACGCCACGCGCCCCCTATGCCGGCAAGTGCGGTGCCGAAGATGAAGAATCCCACGCGGTTCCTGCTCCACAGGCGCAGAAGACCGCGGAACATGTTTCCGCCGATCCATGACATCATGAGCACCATCCCGGCAATACCGAGGAACGTGTCCACAATGTCCTCATCGAGCAGGTCTTCAATCCACAGAACCGCGGCGATGCCCGCCACGGCCGCCGCCACGCCGAGAAACGTCCACGCCGAGGCCATCAGGGCTCCCGTCAGCGTGCCGTCGTGCCCGCCGATCCAAAGCCTGCCGAGATTCTTCCGCAGGGCCCTGTCCATGGCCCAGCGCATGGAATGCAGCACTTCGGCGCTGCTCCTGCCCTTCTCCGCGGAACGCCTGCCCCGGGCACCGCCGGCATACACCGTCCCCCCGGCGATCCTGAGCTCGTCGACGATGGCTTCCTCCTCCGCGCTCATGCCGGCACTGAGGCTTCCGCCCTTCGGAACATCCGAACCGCCCAGACAGACCTCATAGCCTTCCTTCGAACTGCCCCTGATGGTGCAGACCCCCTTTACGGCAAGGGAAAGGAGCGCAGCCCCGAAGCAATGGGGGCCTGTATTCGCCTTGGCATTCAGGAACGCCACGGCAGCCGGAGAGAGCGGCGGCTCTCCCGGAGCCCTGAAGAGCGGTATGACCACGCCTTTTGCCGGATCCCTGCCGAAAAGCCACCATACGATGCAGAAGTATCCGAGGATGGCTGCGAAAAGCCCGCCGAACAGCATGCCGGCACGGCTTTCCCGCAGCGGGACATCGAGCGTCACATAGCCCTTGCCCCAGCCGGCCGCCACGGTGAGCTGCTCTCCGGGCAGGATGGCGCGCCGCGTCGCAAACGTCATGACGGTCGAACGGCCCTGCCGTTCCGACTTCCAGGAAACGCCGCCCTCCTCCCTGCTTCCCGAAGTGCCGAGCCACGCCGCGATGCCGTATTCCGGCGCTCCCTTCGGGCACACGACCGTACAGGTCGCCCGGCCTATGGGCTTCTCCCATGCATCGCCCGTGACATTCCAGGTGAGCTCGTCGTTCTTCTCAAACATGCCCACCTGGCCGGTCATGCGGTACCTGAGCACAAAGCGGTGCGCACCGGGCCGCAGCAGCCTTTCCCTGTCGCGCTGGAAGACCCGCACACTGCCGCCGCCCGCATCAACATCGTCAGCCGGCCTGGCCTGCCCGTCAAGCGTGACGGACACGACCTCCATGACGCTGCGGCCGCGTTCACGCCAGCGCGTCTTCACGGGAATGTCGCGGAATATCCCGTGGAATTCCCCTTCCGGGGGAATATCGACAAGCAGATCCTCCGTCACGTCGATATCGCCATTGCCGAGGACGGATATGGTCGTATCGAAGCTGCGTACGGTGATCGCCGCCTCGGCACCGGCAGAAGGCATGCCCAGCGCCGCAAGCATCCACAGAAGCACTGCAAGGTAGATCCGTTTCATGACTGCCCTTTAACGACGAAAGGGAGAAGGCGCCATGCGCCTGCCCCCTTTCGTATGGAATATGGAAACGCCTTTAGTGAAGCGCTGAAAAAAGCGCTTCCCGGTTCGGGCATCGAGCTGATTTATTGTCGAATAGATCAGCGGTTCCTTAGAATGAGACCTTCGGGGCCGCCTTTTCCGCTTCGCTGTCAAGCTCGAAGTACTCGACTTTGCGGAAGCCGAAAGCAGAGGCGAAAATATTGCCCGGAAACTGCTGGATGCGGTTGTTCTGGTCGCGGGCCGTGCCGTTGTAGTAGCGGCGGGCCATCTGAAGCTCATCCTCCAGCGCGGCGAGGTTATCCTGCAGGCGGGGGCGATTGGCATCGGCCTGCAGTTGCGGATGGGCCTCGGCGGCGGCGGCGAGCCGGCCGAGTGCGGCGGGAGGCCCTGTTTCCGCCTCTGCAACGCCCTGTACGCCGCTGGCTCCCAGGCTTGCCGCGCGGGCCTGCGTGACTGCCTCGTACACGCCGCGCTCATGGGCGGCATAGCCCTGGACGGTGCTGACAAGGTTGGGAACAAGGTCGTGCCTGCGCTTGAGCTGGATGCTCACGCCGCTCCAGGCTTCTTCGACAAGGTTGCGCCCCTTCACCATGCCGTTGTACAGGCCGATGACGAATGCCGCGGCAAGAACGATGACCGCTGCGATAATGGCTAAGGCTGCCATACGCCCCCCCTGACGGATGCTTCCGCATCCGCCGATGTTTCTGCCCGCATGGGTGCGGCCTGATGCGGCAAGCCGCCTCCCCGAAATATTTCTCAGGAAGCCCGGCTCCCATCGCACCGGCCATGCCGCCTATGGCTATGCCATGCAGGGATGCGGCCACGGCCGCCATTCAAGGCCCAGCTCCGGCCTCAGCGATTCCAGCAGCTCCTCCAGCTCCCCCTTCTGATGCGGAGAGAAGAGCAGCTTGATGATCCCCCGCTGCGGGTCTATGACCGTAGCCATGGCAAGCCCATGGCCGTCGGCCTCAAGGCAGTAGCGGAACATCGCCATGGCCTGGCCCGACGGAACCCGCACGAGGAACGCGCCGGACTCCGCAGCCGCCGGAAGCTGCACGGGCCTCATTATTTCATACGGTAGGTGATGCGCCCGCGGGTGAGGTCGTAGGGGGAAAGCTCCACCTTGACCCTGTCGCCGGGAAGGATGCGGATGTAGAACTTGCGCATCTTGCCGGAGATGTGGGAAAGCACCTGATGGCCGTTCTCGAGCTTCACAAGGAACATGGCATTGGGAAGAGCTTCTTCCACGATGCCGTCGACTTCAATTGCGTCTTCTTTGGGCATGGTCCCTCCAGAAAATTTATCGGGAAACCTTCATACAAAAGCCGCGTTTCGTCAAGGAAAAGCCGCTTTTCCCCTTGCTATTTTCCCATGATATGCCATCATCCCGCACTGCATCACACATGCGGCGGCCGCCGCACGGAGGTAAAAATGGCAGATACGCGTTACGTTTCCGAAATATTCAGCATCCAGCCCCCGAACTGGGGCCTCCGCGGCGACCCGTACCTCTGGAAGGACATGCAGGCCGCCCTTGCCGACACGCCGCTCCCCTACGATTCCCCCAGCCTCGTGGCCGACATCAAGCGCATCTTCCGCGAGAAGACCGGCGTGGAGCCCGCCGTCGACGCCCGCCCCTATGTGGCGGAGTACGACCACGGCGGCGCCTCTTCCGGCAAGGTCTCCGGCAAGTTCTGGCTCATCACCGCCATCCCCCTGCTCGTCGCCATGCGCGACATCTACGAGGGCAACACGGAGGAGTTCGACAGCATCCTCCGCGACGGCACGGCCCGCTACCTCATGCGCAGCCAGCCCTGCCAGCCCCAATGATTTCCGGATGATCTCAGGCGGAAGGCCGCCTTCCGCACCACGCAGACAAAGAGCCCGCATCACTGCGGGCTCTTTGCTTTTCTGCCGAAAGGCTCAGGCCGGCGCATCCCCGGGAGGACGGCCCGGCCGTAATCATCAGTGATGGACGTGGTCGCCCTTCACCACACGGTACACGATCGCACCGAGCATGGCGATGAAATAGATCCAGATGATGCCCACGCCCACGAAGCCCTGGGCGCTGGAATGCATGGCGCTATGGAAAAGTTCACTGAGCATGGGTGTCTCCTGCCGGTTGCGGGGTACATCGGCCGCGGAACACGGCCTCATTTCAGGATTTCCTTTTCACCTGAGAAAAGCCAAAAGTCAAGGTAAATCCCGCCCTCCGGGAAGGCTTTCCCTTTTGCTTTTCCCGCTCCGTCGGGCTATGCTCTCCGGCGCAGGGGCTCCCTGCAGGGAGGCAGGCATGGAAAAGGACGGCATCATCGAAATCACTCTCCACGGCATCTCGAACGACGGCAGCGCAGTCGGGCGCACCGCCGACGGGATGACCGTGTTCGTCTCCGGAGCGCTTCCGGGCCAGACGGCAAGGGCCCGCGTCACCCGCGTCAAAAAGCGCCTGGCCTTCGCCGAATGCCTGGAGACCGTCACCCCCGCCCCCGGGGAGCGTCCGGCGCCCTGCCCCCATGCCGGCGCATGCGGCGGATGCCCCTGGCAGCGCATGGAATATGCCGACCAGCTTTCGTGGAAGCGCCGCATCGTGCTCGACGCCATGAACCACATAGGCAGGCTCGGCCTCCCCGACGAGGCGGTGGCCCCCGTGCGGTTCACCGCCGATGAGGAGCACCGTGAGTTCCGCTGCCGCAGCAAGATGGAGTTCGCCTTCGGCTCCGGCCCCGGCGGCCTCGTGCTCGGCCTGCGCGGGCGCGATTCCCACAAGGTGGCCAGCATCACGGGCTGCCTGCTCCAGACGCCGCATACGATGGAGGTGCTGCAGGAGGTGCGCCGCCTCTGCATAAGGGAAGGCCTGGAGGCGGCCCCTGCGCCGGGTCCTGCGCGCGGCGGCAAAGCCCCTTCCCTGCCCCGCGACGGAAACGGCTCCGCACGGATACTGCGGCACGCCGTGATCCGCGAACCCGCGGCAGGCGGCTGCCTTGTTGAGCTCATCACCCTGCCCGGCCATGCCGACGCCCTCCGCAGGATCGGCATGGAGCTCACCCGCCCGAGCGGCCCCGCCACCGGATTCGTGCACAGCATCCGCACCGCGGCCTCCTCCGTCGCCTACGGCGAGCGGACGGCCTTCACCGCAGGCGACGCCGGCCTTGCGGAGACGCTGCGCCTGCAGGGGCGCGACGTCACCTTCCGCCTCGACCACAACTCCTTCTTCCAGGTCAACACCCGCGCCGCCGAGCTTCTCTACAACACGGCCGCCGAGCTGGCCGCCGGCCTATTCGGACGCAGTGCGGAGCCCTCCGGCGCGGCGCCCTGCGAAGCAGAGCGCCGCTTCACATCTCCTTCCGAAGAGGCCTCCGATGCGGCCGGCATGATGCCTCAGGCTGCGCCGGGAGACCGCAGCGGCAGTGCCGCCGCAGACCGGCCTGCCCCGGCCTCGCATAGCGGCGCCCTCTGGGGCACATCCTGCTGGGACATCTACTGCGGTGTCGGCGGCCTCGCGCTCACCATGGCCCCCCACTTCCGCAGCGTATCGGGCATGGAGGTCGTGCCGCAGGCCGTCGAGCTCGCCCGGCGCAACGCCGCATCATCCGGCTCCTCCGCCGACTTCACCTTCGAGGCCGGCGATGCCGCCGCGCTCGAGCGCTGGTTCTCGTCGAAGGGCGTGCCCGACCTGCTCGTCACCGACCCGCCGCGCGCCGGCATGGACGCGAAGACGACGGCCGCCATACTGCGCCACCGCCCGCCGAGGATCGTGCTCGTCTCCTGCGACCCGTGCACGCTGGCCCGAGACCTTGCGGAGCTTTCCGCCGCCTACGAGATCAACGGAATCGTCCCCGTCGACCTCTTCCCCCAGACCTCCCACATAGAGACCGTCGCGGCTCTGCGGCTGCGCAGACAGTGATTCCGAAGGCTCGACGTTCGCCCCATATCCCGGGCCTGATGCCATTTCCTTCTCTTCCTAAGGAACCGCTGAGTAAGTATCCCCCGGCAGAGCCGGGGGCTTTATTTTGTGAACCGCTCAAAGCGG
>JAKSQA010000259.1 GCA_024404335.1 Mailhella sp. | reverse complement strand
GTTCTGCTTCCTGCGTGATGTGGGGCCGGGATTCTCCCCCCTTGGCGACCGGGTCTTCCTGAACAGGTCGGGCAAGGGGCTCACGCGGCAGGCGATATGGAAGCTGATACGGCGCTATGCGGGCGAGGCGGGCATCCGGAGGTCCATATCCCCCCATACCATGCGCCATACGTTCGCCACGCATCTGCTTGAGGGCGGTGCCGACCTGCGGACGGTGCAGCTCCTGCTCGGGCACAGCGACCTCGCGGCTACGGAGCTTTACACGCATGTGCGGTCCGACGCCATCGACGAGACCTTCCGCAGATGCCATCCGAGGAACAGCGGGCCGGATGCCCGCGGGGAAGTCAGCAGCCCGGAGGGGGCGGAGAGCGCCGCCCGGGAAAACGAAAGGGGAACGGTGGAATGAGGACTCTGATAACCTGTCATGCCAATGCGGACTGCGATGCGCTCGCGTCCCTTGTGGGAGCGCTGCTCCTCTACCCCGATGCCGAGCTTCTCTTCCCGGGGAGCCAGGAGAAGAGGGTGCAGGAGTTCTACGACGACGTGGTCGAGCCGCTGTTCCCATGCGTCAGCCAGAAGGAGGCCTCTGCGGGGGGCTTCGGCAGGCTCGTGGTCGTGGACTGCCATTTAGCCGGAAGGATACCCCACGCGAGGAAGCTCCTGGAGGATCCCGGACTCGACATCCATATATGGGACCACCACCCGCATGACGTGGATGAGAAGGGGAACCTTGAGGCCTCGTTCGCCCGGATAGAGGCTATCGGCTCCGCAAGCACGCTGATATGCGAGGAGCTTATTCGGAGGGGCATCCCCGTGGGCTGTGAGACTGCCACCTGCCTCATGGCCGGCATCCATGGGGACACGGGCTCATTCCTGTACGGATCGGCCACCCCCCGCGACATGGAGGCCGCCGCCTTCCTGCTCACCAGGGAGCCCGATCTCGCCGCCGTCTCCCGGATGGTGAAGCGGGTCATGGGGCGTGAGCAGCTCAAGGCCCTTTCGGAGATGGTTGAGAACACCGAGGTGCGCGAGATCAACGGGGAGGCCATGGCCATTTCCTGCATGCACGCCGAGGATTTCCTTGACGACTTCGCGACGCTGGCCCCCCGCATCATGGAGATAGAGGACTGCCGCGTGCTTTTCGCCGTGGCCAGCATGGACGACAAGGTCCAGGTGGTCGGACGGAGCAGCACCCCCCTGTTCGACGTGGGGGCGATATGCCGCAGGCTGGGCGGCGGCGGGCATCACTACGCCGCCTCCGCCTCCGCGAAGGACATGACGGTCCCGCAGGCGCGGGCTTTCCTTCTCATGCATGCGTCGTTCATCCTCAATGCCGAGGAGGAGGCCGGAACGCTTATGACGAGTCCCGCGGTGGGCGTCCCCTCGGGCATGTCCATCAGCGAGGCGCTTTCGCTGATGAACCGGTACGGGCTCAAGGCCGTTCCCGTGTTCACGGAGGGGACGCGCGTATGCGAGGGCCTGCTCTCGCAGGAGATCGCGGCCCGGGCCTCCGGGCACGGGCTCGGGGCGGTGGACGTCTCCATATACATGCAGCCGTCCTTCCAGTGCGTTACCGCATGCGCCGGGCTGCAGGGGCTCGTGGACATCATGATCGGAGGGCGGCAGCGCCTCATCCCCGTGGTCGAAGGCGAGGACATCGCCCCGTCGGATTCCGTCCCGCTGACGGATGAGGAGCGCTATGCCCTGCTTTCACAGCGCAGCGTCATCGGCGTCGTGACGCGCACGGACCTCATCAGGCTCTTCATGGGAGACAAAGGCACCCATATCCCTGCCGTGAGCAAGTCGCGCAAAGAGCGCAGCCTGGCGCCGCTCATGAAGAAATGGCTGCCTCCCCAGTGCCTGGAGCTTCTGAAAATCGCTGGCGACATAGCATCCGAGATGGGGATTTCCGTCTATGTGGTCGGAGGCGCCGTCCGGGACCTGGTCATGGCGGGGCGCGGCCGGCAGTGGCCCGACCTCGATATCGACCTCGTGGTCGAGGGGAGCGCCATAGACTTCGCGCACAGCCTGGCCATCCGACTGCGCGGACGGGTGAGGGAGCACAGGGAGTTCATGACCGCAATGGTCCTCTTCCCCGAAGACAGCCTCAAGCCGGCGAAG
>JAKSQA010000258.1 GCA_024404335.1 Mailhella sp. | reverse complement strand
AGAAGCGTACCGCTTTCGGCAAGGGCAGCAACCGCCGCCTCCGCACCGAGGCCCTCGTGCCCGGCGTCTACTACACCGCCGACGGCCAGAACATCCCCGTTCAGATGCCCGCTCTTCCCCTTGAGAAGATCTACGAGCAGGTCGGCCGCACCAACGTCTTCCAGATCGAGATCGAAGACGAGAACGGCGCCAAGACCCTCCATCCCGTGTTCGTGTGGGATGCCCAGTACAATCCTGTGAAGAGCACCTTCACCCACATCGACTTCTACGGCGTCGACCTCGACAAGGAAATCAAGGTCAAGGTCCAGGTCGAGTATGCCGGCACCCCCAAGGGCGTGAAGATGGGCGGCACCATGGAAACCTACCGTGACGAGCTCGTCCTCTCCGCCAAGCCCCTCGACATGCCCCGCAAGGTCGTGCTTGATGTGACCGGCCTCGACATCAACGACACCATCCGCGTGTCCACCATGCCTCTTCCCGAGGGCGTGAAGGCCGTCTACAAGTCCGACTTCACCCTCGTCTCCGTCTTCATGGAAGGCGCCGAGGCTGCCGCCGAATAATTCGGCTTTCCAGCAGTATCAAAAGGCCGGAGCAGGTGACTGCCCCGGCCTTTTTCGTACGGCGGCCGTTCCCCCTGTGTTTCCGCAGGGCTGCGCACGGCGCCTGTGATGGAGGTAGAGATGAGGATTCCACAGTCCGTCCTGCATGCGGTGCTTGTATCCGCCCTGGCCGCCGCTACGGCCGTAGACGCCGGTGCCGCTCCCGCCGGCGAGTGGGCGCCTGCGCGCACGGATGAGAGGAAGGCGGTTCCGAATGATCCATCGCCGCCGGCCCGCACGGAGCCGAGGCATGTGCTGCCCCCTCTGGGAAAGGATGAGGAGGGGACGATACGCCGCGTCGAGCTGCCCGAAGGCGTGAAGGCCGTGGCGTTCACCTTCGACATGTGCGAGCTTTCCACCGTCACGACGGGCTGTGACATGGATGTCATCGCCGTTCTGCGGGAGGAGGGGATTCCGGCTACGCTCTTCATGGGCGGCAAGTGGATGCGCACCCATGCGGGCCGCGTGCGTCAGCTCATGCGCGAGCCCCTCTTCGAGATAGGGAACCATGCCTGGACCCACGGCAACTTCGGCATCATGGATGCCGAATCCATGCAGGAGCAGATCCGTTTCACCCAGGCCCAGTATGAGATCCTCCGTCAGGAGGCCCTCAGGGAAGCCGGGCTTCCGGAGGAGGGCGATTCCGCCCCTGTGCCGAAGCTCTTCCGCTTTCCGTACGGCCGGTGCTGTGACGAGGCGCTTGCCGTCGTCGCTGCGAACGGCATGAAGGCCGTCCAGTGGAGCGTCGTGGGTGAGGACGGCGGAGACAGCTCTTCCCGCGGGAACGTGCAGGATGTGCTGCGCCGCATCCGCCCCGGCGACATCATCCTCTGCCATGCCAACCGCGTGCCGAAGGGCACGGCGGGCCTCGTGAAGGCCGTGGCCGGCGAGCTCCGCAGACGAGGCTACCGCTTCGTGACGGCGGGAGAGCTTCTGGAGATGGGGAAGCCGCAGCGTACGCGGAACGGCTACTTCATGGTGCCCGGCGACAACCTGCCTCTCGACACGAAGTTCGGCATCGACGGTACGGGCCGGCGGAACTGACCGGACGCATCCGTGCCGGATTGCGCATCATATCCGGCATCACGGCTGCGCACTGCGCCGCTTCCCGGTCCGGAACGACAGCAGCCGCCCTGAAATAAGACACATTACAGAGAAAGGCGCCCTGTTACAGGGCGCCTTTCGTCGCTGCGATGTCCGAAGCGGGCTATTCGCTCATGGCGAAGTCCACACGGATCTTGTAGAGCTTTTCGGCGGGGAGGTTCATGATTTCCACGCCCGTCCTCTCGGTGATGCCCCTGAGCTCCTCGAGCACGGCATCCCATGAGGGGCCGATGAGGGTGAACCACACGTTGAACTCATGGTCGCGCAGGTAGTTGTGGGTGACGCCGGGGAGCGCGTTCACATCGGCTATGAAGGCCTCGAGCTTCTCCTCGGGCACCTTCGCTCCGCAGAGGGTGGAGCGGTAGCCGAGCTTTGCCGACTGGAAGTTCGCCCCCATGCGCCGGATGATGCGGCGCTCCTTAA
>JAKSQA010000257.1 GCA_024404335.1 Mailhella sp. | reverse complement strand
GGGGCTTCCCTGGCTTGTGCTTGCGGCCCGTCCTTCGCTTGCTGAACGGCTGCCCCGGCCCGGCGCGTGGATGGAGTTCCTGGAGCGGGGCATGGCGTTCCTGCTTCTGGCGGCCTCGCTGTACCTCATGTCGCTTCTGCCGGAGGCCCGGCATTTCGCGGCGGCGGCTCTGCTGCTGGCAGCCGGCTTCTGCGCATGGGTGTTCGGGAGGTTCTTCGGCCCCTCGTCGGGCCGCAGGGAGAAGGCCGCCGGCCTCGTCCTGTGCGCCGCGGCCGCCGTGTGCGCCTTCGCCGTCATGCGGCCTGCGGAGCCGGCAGCCCATGCGGAGTATTCGCACGAGGCTCTTATGGAGAATCTCGGGAGGCGCAATATCATCCTTGATTTCACCGCGGACTGGTGCCCCAACTGCAGGGTGCTTGAGAAGACCGTGCTGACGAAGGCGCGGATCGCCGAGCTTGAGCGGAAGTACGGTGCCGTGCTGCTCGTCGTGGACCTGACGAGGAAGGATGCCGGAAGGCAGGCCCTCCTTGAGGCGATGGGCAGCCGCAGCATCCCCCTCACGGCGCTGGTCGGCGCGAAGGATCCCTCTCGCCCGCTGGTCCTGCGCGACATGTATTCCCCGGCCGCCCTCGAGAAGGCTGCCGCCGAGTGCTTCGAGCCGTTTTCCAGACCCTGAGCGGGGGGATTTTTTCGGGAAGGAAAATTTTCCGGGGAAGGTTCGTCCTTCCCGGGCCCGTCATTTCCAAGGCTTTTTAATGTATGATCAGGAGTTCCTTATGAACACGCAGCGCATAGGCATCTTATCGGCCATGGACCCGGAGATCGCGGTCCTTCTGGAGCACATCTCCGGCCTCCGCACGGAACGCATCGCCGCGGTCGACTACCATGTCGGCGAGCTCGACGGCGTGCCCGTCGTCATCTGCAACGGCGGCGTGGGCAAGGTGAACGCCGCCATGCACACGCAGATCATGATCGACCGCTTCGCGCCCTCGGTCATCATCCAGAACGGCGTCGCCGGCAGCCTTTCCCCCAAGGTGGGCAGGTTCGATGTGGTCATCGGCAGCGAGCTCGTCTACCACGACATGCAGGCATGGGTGCTTGAGAACTTCGAGCCCCTGCGCCCGGTGTATGCGTCGGACGCCGGTCTGGTGGAGCTGGCTTCGTCGATCGATCCCGCCGCCCATGTGGGCCGCATCGCCACAGGCGACCTCTTCGTCTCCGAAGCGGCCGTGAAGGCGGATATCGTTACCCGCACGGGCGCGCTCTGCACCGAAATGGAAGGCTGCGCCGTGGCGCACACGGCCACGCTGAACGGCGTGCCGTTCGTCGTGCTGCGCACTATTTCCGACAGCGCCGACGACGATGCCTCCATGGACTTCGGCGAGTTCCTGCAGAAGGCCTCCGACCGCTCCTGCGAATTCGTCAGGAAGCTGGTCGCCCGCATGGCGGAGTGACCGGCCATGCCGCCGGATCCCTGCGGCCGGCCCTGCGGATTTCGGGATAGGGCCGCACGGCGATGCCGAAGGGAATCATGGATGCCGGAGGTGCGGAGCGTATGCGTTCTCCGTACCTCCGGCGCACCTCGCCCGGCTCGGGTGGAGGATACTCGACAGGAACTGGCGCAGGCAGAGGGCCTCAGGGCCCTTTTTCATGACATGCCCTCAAAAATCCTGCGCATCTCTTGACAAGACGGGGCTCTCATTGCATCTTGCACCTTCGCTTCTTCAGAGCGTGAAGATGCGGGCTTCAGCCCGCCGGCAGTTTTCGAACCCGGCCCCCGAGGGCCTTTGTTTCCGGAGTGATTTTCATGGATGTTTTCGATCAGGCAACGGAGCTTGAAAGACTGGACAGGGAATCCGCGCTGCAGCATGCCGCAGCATCGGTTTACCGTGAAGGTCCTGAATGGATAGACGGGCGCGCGTGCTGCCGCGAATGCGGCGAGCCGATTCCCGAAGCACGTCTCAAGGCCATTCCCGGCGTCGGGCTGTGCATTTCCTGCCAGGAAGAATGGGACAGGGAGAACAGATAGCGCCCTGAGCCGCCCCCGGAAGCGGGGCGAGGCCTGTTTCGGCAGCGAGGTGCGGAATGTTCCGCCGCTCCGACGGAAAAGCCTGTATGTATGACAAAGCCG
>JAKSQA010000256.1 GCA_024404335.1 Mailhella sp. | reverse complement strand
TATCCGGGAATCCCCGCATGGCGCAGTATGCCCTGCAGCTGCTTGCGTCTCTGGCTGAAGCAGAGCTTCACGAGCCGGGCCAGCAGGTCAGGCCTTTCGGGGCGTGCGGCCCGGTCGATGGGGTCGAATACCACGACTGCGGAATCGACCTTCGGAGGCGGCGAGAACGCGCCCGGCCCTACGACGAAGCCTCTGCGGGGAGAGGCGAAGCTGCGGATCCAGACGGTGAGGGCCCCGTAGTCCTTCGTGCCCGGTGAGGCGAGTATCCTGTCGGCCACCTCCTTCTGTATCATGAAGACGCCGCGGGCGAGCGACGGCACGCGCAGGACGATGTCCCACATGAGGGGGGATGCGACGTTGTATGGCAGGTTGCCGATGATCTTCCAGGGGCCTTCGAGGGCTTCCCAGGGATAGGCCAGCGCGTCGCCGGGGATGACTTCCAGCCCCGGAAGGGGTCGGGCGGCATGCTCTGCGGCGTAATGGTCGTCCTTTTCCAGCAGGATGAGCCGCTCCCAGGGCATCTCGCGGAGGAGGGCCGTCAGAGCTCCGGGGCCGGGGCCGATTTCCATGAGTCGGTCTCCGGGTTCGGCGCCGACGAGCGCGGCGATGCGGCGCAGCACCCCTTCATCGCGGAGGAAGTGCTGGCCCAGGCTCTTCTTCGCCCTGGCCGCAGTGAAAAGATTCGGATCGGACATGGTCGCTCCTGAAAGGGAAGGGTGATGCGCTCGGCAGGGGTCAGATGGTTCCATAGGCGCTGAAGCGCATGCTGAAGGAGGCTCGGCCCTGGGTGGCGGAGCGCAGCGCCGTGGAGAAGCCGAAGAGCCTGCGCATGGGGGCAAGGCCCCGGAGGCTGCGCAGACCGCCGCGCTCACCGAGCTCCTCGACCTTTCCCCCGCAGTTCTGGAAGAGGCTGATGGAGCCGCCGAGAGCCTCGTCAGGGGCCGTGATCTCCACTTCCATCACGGGTTCGAGCACTATGGGGCGGGCATGTGACATGGCTTCGCGGAGGGCGAGGGATGCGGCCATTCGGCATCCGGCAGGCGTGGCTCCCTCGCGGCGGACGGATGTGATGACGACATCGACATCCTGGATGGGGTAGCCGGTCTGGGGGCCGGAGAGCAGGCTGTCTGCTACGCCCTGCAGGACCTCGTCGGCCAGCGCCTTCGGCAGGGATGCTTTCGGATCGGCGGGTGAGGCGAGCTCGTCGCTGAGCCGCACGGTGTTCCCGGCTCCCCTGGCTGCGGGAGCCATGTGCAGGGAGACCTCTCCGATGTGGTGTACGGAGCCGAGCTCCCTGTCGAAGATGCCTGAGCCGTCGCCTTCGCCGCGTACGGTCTCCCGCGCGACGACCTGGGGCTGGCCGGCGCGGGGTCTGATGCCGTATTCCCGCGACATCCTTTCGAGGATGACGTCAAGATGGAGCTCGCCCATGCCGGAGATGATCCGGTTGCCTGATCCTTCGTCGAGTGCGACGCCGAGCGTGGGGTCTTCGGCGGAATAGCGGGCGAGCGCCTCGTCGAGCACCTTGCCCTCGTCGGCGTTGCGGGGCTCCAGGGCCATGGAGATGACGGGCTTCACCGCATCAAGGTCTTCGAGGAGCAGGTCGAGCCCGGGGGCCGTGACGGTGTCGCCCGTACGGGCCGAACGCAGGCCGAGGACGGCCACGATGTCGCCCGAGCGGGCCTCGGCGAGGGCTTCCTGCTGGTCCGCATCCATGCGGTACATGCGGGATATGCGCTCGTCGCGGCCGAGGGCCGTGTTGCGGACGCTGTCTCCCTCGCGGAGCGAGCCGGAATATATCCTCAGGAGCGCCGTCTTGCGACCGCCTTCCATAAGGACCTTGAACACGAGCCCGGAGAAAGGCGCATCGGGTGAGATGTCGACGGTCTTTTCCGTCCTGCCGTCGGCGGAAGTTCCTCGGGGAGCCTCGGCATCGGCCGGGGAGGGGAGATACCTTCCCACAGCGTCAAGGAGGGGCTGCACGCCGATGTTCCTCAGCGCGGAGCCGGTGAGTACGGGCGTGATCTTCCGGGCGAGCACGGCCCGGCGGAGGGCGGCATGGATGTCTTCCTTCGAGAAATTCTCCTCGAGGTAGCGCTCCATGAACTCGTCGTCGTTTTCTCCCAGGGTTTCCAGTGTGCGTT
>JAKSQA010000255.1 GCA_024404335.1 Mailhella sp. | reverse complement strand
CGAGATACCATCCGCCTACGGTGGAGGCGGTGGGCACGCTTCTGTACTCGAGCTTCGGGTACAGGGCCTGGTAGTACTGGGAGTCGTTTATCCAGCCCAGGTCGCGCATGCGCCGCAGCACATGGCGCTGCCTGGTCTTCGCCGCCTCGGGGTTCCGGTACGGGTTGTACGCGGATGGCGACTGGGGAAGGCCGGCGATGAGGGCCGCCTCGGCTATGGTGAGCTCGTGGGCGTGCTTGGCGAAGTAGGTCCTTGCGGCGGCCTCGATTCCATAGGAGTTGTTGCCCAGGAATATCTGGTTGATGTAGAGTGTGAGGATCTCGTCCTTCGAGAGCTGCTGCTCGAGCCTGTAGGCGAGGATCACTTCCTTCAGCTTGCGCTCATAGCTTTTTTCAGGCGTAAGCATGAGGCGCTTGACGATCTGCTGGGTGATCGTGCTGCCGCCCTGGCTTGTGCCGCCGTGCTGGAAGTTCGCGACTGCCGCTCTGACGATGGCTTTGATGTCAATGCCGGGATGCTTGTAGAACTGGTCGTCCTCTACGGCCAGGAAGGCCATGGGGACGAAGGAGGGGAGCTGTTCGAGGCTAACGAGGAAGCGGCGCTCGTGATAGAACTGGCCCATGAGGCTGCCGTCGCGTGCAAGCACGGTCGTGACCAGGGGAGGCCGGTAGTCCGCGATTTTGCTGAAGCTGGGCAGGTCGTCGGAAACCCATTGGTAGAGCATCCATGCGCCGCCTCCGGCCGCGAGCAGGCCGAGAAGGATGAGAAGCATGAAGAGGCGGAGCAGGGTCCTGAAAAAGCCGCCTCTGCGTTTCGGGGGCCGTGGAGCACGCTTCCGCGGTTCGCTGTCGCCGAGGTCGAGCAGGTCTGAGCCGCCGGTGCGGCGGCCTATCTGTTCGGCCTCGGTGCCGAGATCAAGCAGGTCGAGACCTCTGTCGTTCCGTTCTTTCATTGCCGCTCCGGATCAGCCGAGGAACTTGGCGAGCGCCTGGTTGACTATGGCGGGGTTCGCCTTGCCGCGCATCTCGCGCATGACCTGGCCTACGAAGAAGCCGATGAGCTTCGTCTTGCCGCCCTTGTAGGCCTCCACTTCCGCGGGGTTGGCCTCGAGGACCTTCTGCACGATGGCGTCGATGGCGCCCGTGTCGGAGACCTGGATGAGCCCCTTCTCCTTCACATAGGCTTCGGGCATGATGCCGCCCTTCATGAGCTCGGGGAAGATGTCGGCGGCGATCTTGGCCGAGATGGTTCCCTTCTCGATGAGCTCGACGAGCTCGGCAAGGGCCTCGGGCGTGAGGCTGATGGAGTCGCTGGAGGCGCCCGTCAGGTTCAGCTCGCGCATGAGCATGCTGAGGATGATGTTGACCACCTTCTTGGGCTTGTCGCAGAGGGCGGAGGCCTTTTCGAAGAGTACGCAGAGTGCGGGGTCGCCGCAGAGCTGCTCGGCATCCTGTTCGGGGAGTCCGAGCTCGCCCATATAGCGGGCCTTCTTCGCATCGGGGAGCTCGGGCTGGGTCGCTTCCCATTCGGCGAGCTCCTCTTCGGTGATCAGCACGGGGAGCAGGTCGGGATCGGGGAAATAGCGGTAGTCCTGGGCGTCTTCCTTGCTGCGCATGGGGGCGGTGAGGTTCCTGTTGGCGTCGTAGAGGCGGGTTTCCTGGACGACGACGTCGCCGTCGTCAAGGACGTCGCTCTGACGGGCGATTTCGAACTCGATGGCGCGCTGCACGTTGCGGAAGGAGTTCAGGTTCTTGAGCTCCGTGCGGGTTCCGAGCTTCTTCTCTCCGCGGGGGCGGATGGAGACGTTGGCGTCGCAGCGGAAGCAGCCTTCCTCCATGTTGCCGTTGCTGATGCCGAGGCTGACGACCATGGCATGGAGCTTCTTCAGGTAGGCGACGGCCTCCTCGGCGCTGCGCATGTCGGGTTCGCTGACGATTTCGATAAGGGGCGTGCCGGCCCGGTTGAGGTCGACGTAGCTCTTGTTCTCGCCCTGCGGATGGATGTTCTTGCCCGCGTCATCCTCCATGTGGATGCGGGTGATGCCGATGCGCCTGACTTCGCCGCCGACCTCGATGTCCACCCAGCCGTGCTCGCTGAGGGGGAGCTCGAACTGGGAGATCTGGTAGCCCTTGGGCATGTCGGGGCAGAAGT
>JAKSQA010000254.1 GCA_024404335.1 Mailhella sp. | reverse complement strand
ATGGGGTTGCCGACCAGCGTGCCCTTGAGGCGGATGCCGCCTGCGACGGTGAAGAGGGCGAGCAGGAGGAGGATGAAGGGCACGTATTCGAGCAGGACGCTGTCGAGGGCCAGGAAGATGGCGTTTTCAAAGCCATAGATGAGGCCGCAGGGCACGAGGAAGGCGAGCCCCCAGAAGACGGCCACCTTGCCGAAGTGGTGTTCCCAGAAATGGGGGTAGGTCAGCGGGCCGAGTGCGATGGAGAGAAGCATGCACACGAAGGGGATGACCCAGAGGATGGACAGGTCGTGGGGCAGGTGGAAGTGCTCTTCAGCAAGGCAGAGGCTCGGCATGAGCACCATGGTCATGAGAAGAGGCAGGATAAGTTTGAAACGATGCATCCATGAACTCCTTTAAGGTGAAAAAAACGGTTTGTTTTGTTTGTACATAAAATGAGGGAATAGGGCAAGGGGGCATGCGTTCGGCGGGCATCTTGCTCTTCCGCCGTCTTTGTGGTTCACATGGCGGATATCAAATCGAAGAGGTGCGGTATGCTGCAGCCACCCAATGTACTGACGATTGCCGGATCCGATTCCGGAGGCGGCGCGGGAATCCAGGCGGACCTGAAGACCATGACGGCCATGGGCGCGTACGGAATGAGCGTCATCACGGCGCTCACGGCCCAGAACGGGCTCGGCGTGGAGGGCATCCGTGCCCCTGAGCCGGGAGTCGCGGCCCTTCAGCTCAGGACCGTCCGCGCGGGCTTTCCGGTCCATGCCGCCAAGACGGGCATGATGTTCAGTGCGGGCATCATAGATGCCGTCGCCGATATCCTTGAAGGGGAATCCTTCCCCCTTGTGGTCGACCCCGTATGCGTGAGCACGAGCGGGCATCTCCTCATGGAAGAGGACGGCGCGGCCCGCCTGAAGGAGCGCCTCATGCCCCTGGCGGCCCTTTTCACCCCCAACAGGCCTGAGGCCGAGCTTTTCTCCGGCGTGCGGATCGCGTCCGACGAGGAGGCCGTCGAGGCCGGAGCGCGTCTTCTCGCCATGGGCGCGAAGGCCGTCCTGGTGAAGGGCGGCCATGTCGATGGAAGCTCCGTCTTCGTGACGGACTGGCTGCTGGAGCCCGGGCGTGAGCCTGTGGCCCTGCGCCAGCCCCATGTCGATACGCCGAACACGCACGGGACGGGGTGCACGCTTTCGGCGGCCATAGCCACGCAGCTGGCCTTCGGCATGCCCCTGGGCGTCGCGGTCACGAAGGCGCAGGAGTATCTGAACAGGGCGCTCCGGCATGCCTATGCCCCCGGCAGGGGACATGGGCCGTGCAACCACAGGGCCGGCGCCGGACTCTGATCTCCGGAGCATCCTTCATGGAACGTCCCGATCCCTCATCCATTCCCTCATCCCCCGGCGTCTACATCTACAAAGACGCCGGAGGGCACATCATATATGTGGGCAAGGCGCGCGACCTGAGGCGGCGCGTCCTTTCCTACTTCCGCTCCGACGACCGGCTGACATCCAAGACGGCTGCGATGATCGGGCATGCCTCCACGCTGGAGTTCCTCACCGTCAATACGGAGAAGGAGGCGCTCCTTCTTGAGGCGAGCCTCATCAAGAAGCACCGGCCCCGCTACAACATCTGCCTGAGGGACGACAAGCAGTATGTCATGTTCCGCCTCTCTGCGAAGGAGGCATTCCCCCGGCTTGAGATCGTCAGGCGCATGGTCAGGCGGGATGGCGCGCAGTATTTCGGTCCGTTCACCTCGGGCTCCGCGGCCCGCGAGACATGGAAGGCCCTCCACCGGATATTCCCTCTGCGCCGCTGTTCGGACCACGCGCTCAGGAACAGGGAGACCCCCTGCCTCTACCACCACATACATCTCTGCTCGGCGCCGTGCGCGGGCCTTGTCTCGCCGGAGGACTATGCCGTCCTCTGCCGCAAGGCCGCGCTCCTGCTTTCCGGAAAATCCGGCGAGCTGACCGATATCCTCCAGGCCGATATGGAAAAGGCGGCCGAAGCCCTCGAATTCGAGAAGGCCGCCCTCATCCGCGACCAGCTCAGGGCCGTCCGCAGGACCGTGGAGGCGCAGGGGATCGTCATGCAGGGCGGCAGCGACATGGATGCCGTGGGCATCGTCGCCATGCCCGAAGGGCTGGCGCTCGGCGTCGTCTTCGTACGGCATGGCCTCG
>JAKSQA010000253.1 GCA_024404335.1 Mailhella sp. | reverse complement strand
CAGCAGAAAGGAAAGCATGGAATCTCCCCGGGAGCGCGCGGTGCGTTCCAGCACGGCGAACGTACCGCACGAAGAAGTCTTCGTCCATAATCGTGCGAAAAAGCGCATGGTGCGTGCGGAGGAGACGGGCTCCGAATCCGGGGCACCTATCGGCAAGGGGGGATGTGGCGGCCTGCAGGGCATTCCGGCGTCGGTCGGAGGGGCCGCAGGCGCGCGGTATCCATGGCCGGATGGCCAGGGGGCCGGAGACATCCGAGACCGGCCGGCGGATAGCGTGCCACGGATCAGGGAGCGCGGACGGGGTGTCGCTGCGGTCCTTCGGCCAGGATCATCGGCATCCTGCCCGGCGTCGTCCGGCCGGCCTGCGGCATGCGCTGCTGCGCTCTTGAAGTCACGGAGCGCATGGCATAGAACATCGGCATAGCCGCACGGATGCGGCTCGGGGAGGGACGGCTATGGATGAGGAACGGATTCCTTTCGGAGGATTTGCGGAGCGTATTCCCGCGGAGGAGCTTGCGCTGCGGCACGCCCGCATGCGGGCCATGCTTGCGCGCTTCGCGCCGGAGGCCGACGGCTTCCTTCTGCTGGGCGATACCGACATCTACTACGCCTCGGGCACCATGGCCGCGGCCGCGCTCTGGCTGCCTGCCTCCGGTGAGCCCGTGCTTTTCGTGCGCAAGGGGTTTGAGCGCGCACGGGCCGAATCCGCGCTCGGCAGCGTGCTGCCCTTCCGCTCCTCCCGTGAGCTGGACGGTCTTGCCCGCGGGGCCGGGTCTCCGCTGGGTGCATGCCTCGCCGCCGACATGGCATCGGCCCCCTGCGAGGCTGCGACCAGGCTTTCCGCCGACACGCCGGGCGTGCGCTTCGTTTCCGGCGATGCGGCCATGAGCCGGGCCCGTGCGGTGAAGACCCCCTGGGAGGTCGTGAAGATGCGGCGCGCGGGCGCCATCCATGCGCGCTGCGCGGGCATGATCCCCGAGGTGATCCGCCCGGGCATGACGGAATTCGAGGTATGGCGTGCGGTGAGGGATCTTTTCGCCGCGCACGGCGACGGCGGGCATGTCTGCCTCCGCTCTCCCGGCCGCGTTTCGGCAGGTACGGTGTCGGCGGGCGACGGCGGGCTCTACCCCATGGCCTTCGACGGGCCGCTCGGCACGAGGGGCATCCATCCCACCGCCCCCTTCGGCGGCTCCCGCGAGCGGGAATGGCGCGAGGGGCAGGTGCTTGCCGTCGACGTCCCCGTGGGGTTCGAGGGCTACGTCTCCGACAGGACGGCGACCTTCTTCGCCGGAAGCCGCCCGCCCGCGGACATCACCGCGGCATGCGGGTGCTGCACGGCCGTGATGGATGCCGCTGCGGAGCGGATGCGCGCCGGCGTGCGGCCTTCCGAAATCTGGGAGCTCTCGTGCGCCATGGCTGCGGAGGCGGGCTACGGCTCCGTATTCATGGGCGTCGGGCCGGAGCGCGTGCGCTTCCTCGGCCACGGCATAGGGCTTGAGGTGAACGAATGGCCGGCCGTGGCATCGCGGTTCGACGAGCCCCTTGAGGCAGGCATGACCATCGCGCTCGAGCCCAAGATCGCGCTGCCCGGCATCGGCATGGTGGGCGTGGAGACGACATTCCTCGTGGGCTCCGGGCCCGCCGAGCCGCTCAACGGCCCGTGGGAGCCCTGCACCTGCATCGCGTGAGGGGCGGCCGCTTCCTCGCTATGCCGCCGGCGGGCCGGGCGGCGGTTTGCGAAACCTAAGGGAATATCCTATACTGGGCAGCCGGCCCGGGTGTCGGCGCTTCTGACGCGGATTACCGTGGCCTGCATCGGGCGGAGGTGGCACATGGCAAGGATGATATTCAGCGGCGTGCAGGATTTTGCAAAGCTCAGGGAAACCGACTCATTCTACGTGGACAAGACGGCCTTCCTCCGCGACTGGTGGCTGGGCAGCAATGATGCCAGGAGCGATGTTACGCTCATCACCAGGCCCAGACGCTTCGGCAAGACGCTCATGATGAGCACCGTGGAGCACTTCTTTTCCATAAAATATTCGGGCCGCGCCGACCTCTTCGACGGACTTGACGTATGGAAGGATGAGGCGATGCGCGCCGAGCAGGGGGCGTACCCTGTGATTTTCCTGAGCCTTGCGGAGCTGAAGCCCTCATGTTTTGAAGAGATGCTGAAAATCTTCA
>JAKSQA010000252.1 GCA_024404335.1 Mailhella sp. | reverse complement strand
CTTGCCGCAGCGGCAGCCGCCGCGATTATGCTGTGCGCTGCCTCGAACGCCTCCGCGCTCACCGATGACGAGGCCCGGAACCTCCGCCGCAGGATCGGGCAGGCGTCGTACTACGTTGATGAGTTTGAGAAGGAGGTCGTCCGTGCCCGCGGCTCGACCTCGGCCATGTACCGCAGCAGGGCCGATGCGCTGCGCCGCGTGAAGGAGCTTGTCACGGAGTACCCCGACGAGCCCGAGGACAAGGCCCTCTACAAGAGGACCTCGTCCGTCCTCATGCGGAGCAAGGGCGAATTCCTGGAGATCACCCCCGAGATGCTCGCCTACCGCAGCATGGAGGAACGCCTCAGAAAGCATTTCGGCAAGGTCGCCGAAGATGCCTGGGCGAAGCTCGCCGCCGAATCGGGCGCCGACCTCGCCGCACCGGTATTTCCTGCGCCTGACTGGCAGACCGTGAGCCTCAAGGACCTGCAGGGGAAGACGGTCGTCATCCCCGACGTGGACTATCCCGGCTCCATGTTCCCGGGGGCCACGGGCAGCTATCTCGCGGCGGGCGCCCCTTCGAAGGGCTTCTATTTCATCGATGCGTCATCAAGGAATTTCGTGGGGCCGTGGGAGGCCGTCAAGCGCTGCAGGCGTGAGGTCGACCCCTCCATCGGCGAGCAGGTGCGCCTCACCGTTCTCGGCACGGTGACGGATATCGTCACCGAAGTGCCCGAAGCGGAGGAGGACAAGCTCGGCAGCCCGCAGTGGGGCTGGGTCATCCGCCCCGTGGCGCTCTATGTCCCCGGCAGGGCCCTGGGCATCTATGACGCGTCGCGCGAGTCGTCGGGCCGCTGGGCCGGCGAGGACGAGGCGGAGTCGATCAAGCGCGGCATGTACTCCGTGACGGACGTGCCTGCCGGCGCATCTCCCGAGAAGGTGCTCGAGATATTCTGCACCGCCATCAAGGAGAAGAACTTCGCCCTGTACGCCGCCTGCATCGACCCCGAAAGGCAGAAGACCCCCACGGCGAAGTCGCTGCTGCGCTACCACTGGGACCTTCATCAGGAACGCTTCCACAGGGAGTATGTGGCCGCTACCTTCGGCAAGGCCGAAATCACGGTTCTGAAGGGTGTGGACGGCGACGACGACCTTGAGAACTTCTTCCTTGATGAAGACCAGCTCGGAAAGCTCAGAAAGCATGAGGGCGAGCGCATCGAGGAGGCCGTCGTGGAGAGCCGCGCATGGAATGAGAGCGGAAGGCAGCTGGGTTCGCCGCAGCGCCATTCCCTGATCCGCCGCAACGGAGGCCGCTGGTATGTTTCCGACTATGCAGCCCGGTTCTAGCCTCCCTTCCTTCAACAGCCATCCGGGGGATGCCATGACTTCCTTTGCCTTTCATTCCGCATCGTCCTTCCTCCGCCGTCATGCGGGCGGCGCCGTGCGCACGGCGTGCGCGGCCGCAGTGCTGTCGGCAGCGCTTGCAGCCTTCGCGGCGCCCGCCGAGGCCCGCATCGATCCGAGCGCGCGGACCGGCACTTCCTGGGAATCGTGCAGGGGGCGCCCGAAGCACAGCAGGAGATCAATCGGATATGCCTTTTCGGCCGCTATGACGACTGCGAGCGGCTCGTGCTGTACAGGCCCATGCTTCTGGAAACGTACGTGCCCGCCGACAGGAAGAACGACTTCGTCGCCTTCTCTTCCGAATCGGGCAGGCGGAACTACTTCGCCCATGTGGACGGCATACGCACTACGGTCTCCGAGGCTTCGGCGGCGAACCGCACGCTCATCGCCCAGGTGAAGTCGCTTGACCGCCTGGAACAGCAGCTGAGCCGCATAAACCACTGGAGGCTTGTCACATTCCATAATCATCTCAAGCGGTTCGAGCCCATCACAAAGGGCTTCGAGCTGGCCCGGAAGATCATGGCGAAGAACAAACCGTACATAAGCGGATCATCCAATCCGTTCGGGGTGTTCCTGTATGATGCGAGGCTGGAAGGCGTCGTTTCCGCAAAGGGCGTCGTAGGGCCCGGCATCTTCAATTCCTTCTCCGATCTGAGCGCCCAGTATGTGAGCCATCTGCTCTTCCTGCAGGGCGCGAAGAAGGAGCTCGATGCCGTCGCGAACGGCCTGGATGAGGCGATCGCCGCACGGAACAAGGCCCGCCGCGTTCTGGCGCGGAAGCTGCCCCAGGAATATGCGAAGCCCATGGCCGA
>JAKSQA010000251.1 GCA_024404335.1 Mailhella sp. | reverse complement strand
GTTTTCTGCGGGAAGGAAAACCTTCCGAGGAAGGTTTTTCCTTCCCGGGCCCATCATTTCCAAGGCTTTGATCCGGAAATATATCTCCTTTTATCTAGGTGTCACGCGGAGTAGATTGGCTCAATGCCGAATCTGACCGCGTGTTAAAGGATGGAAAAAGGTCCGTCCGCACACGCATAACCCGGAATGATGATCATGAGCACAAAAGGCCCGCGGACAGGGTACTGTCCGCAGGCCTCCTCATTACCTCTCCCGAAGGGGCCGGTCGGCGCCTAGAGGTGGGCGGGGACTTCGTAGGAGCCTGCCGAGGGGGAAAGCTCGGCGTAGCTTTCGGAGGATCCTGCCACGATGGGCATGCGGCGCCGGCGGAGCTCGGCGTATTCCTTCGCGGTCTCGCGGACGCGTTCGAAGCCCGGCACGTTGACGGATCCGTGCTCCACGGCCGTGCCGACGCATGAGACGAGGATCGTGCCGGTGTTGCCGCTCTTCACCTCGAGCCTCATGCCGGAGATGATGTTCGCGCCGAGGCTGAGGGCCTGCATCTTCGCCACGTTGACGGCATGGCGTTCCGCATTGCGGATCTTCTGCAGGTACTCTTCGGATTCGCCGCCGAAGATGTCGGTGAACATGTTGGCGAGGCCGGTAAGGGCGCCCACGCCGACGACGGCGTAGCCGGAGACGACGCCCTTGACGCCGGGCATCCAGCTTTCGGGGTGGGGAGTCGTCATGACCTGGATTTCGGTGAGCACGTTCTTCTCGCATTCGCGGAGCTCGGCCTTGAGGTCGCCGAGGCGTTCCTCGCGTTCGAGGCTGAGTTCCTTGACCTTGTCCATCGCGCAGGACATGCACATGTCTTCGGCTTCGATGCCGAGGCGCTTGAAGTCGCGGATGGATTCGGCGGAAAGATGGCGGATGCCTCCGCGCTTGCTGAATGTACGGCCGCATACGCGGCATACGGTAGAGCTGTTCATACGGTCTCCTTTTATACGGACCTGAAAAGTGATTAAGTTCACATGTGTGATAGTCCTATGTGCGCCGGTTGGCAAGCGCTTTGTTCAGGGGGCGGAGGGTGTCATAGGCGGGGGGCTGGCGGCAGAAGGGAGGCCTGTTCATGCCGGGAGCCAAAGCGCAGGCCTTCATTCGTTTCCGGATGCCCGCGATGCCTCCCCACTGCTGCCTCCCGAGGAGCTTGGACCGTGTTCCAGTTCCAATGGGAGCAGGAAGAAATGCCCTCTGAGCAGCGTGCGGGGACTCACCCCTTGAGGATTCCGGCGAGCGGATCGTCGTCTCCTTCGCACGGGGGCGCCTGAAGCACGCGGCGTGCGGTGAAGGGGAGCCTGTTCCAGTATCCGGAATCCAGCCTGTCTATGCGCACATGCGAGCGGGAGTTGGGGCTGTGTATGAAGCGGCCGTCGCCGAGGTATATGCCGGAGTGGCGGCGGTTGGGGGCCGTGCGCACTCCGGTGAAGACGATGATGTCGCCGGGGAGCATGGCATCCTTCGGGATGGGGATGCCGGTCTTCTCCTGGCCCACGGTGGTGCGGGGGAGCTCGTAGCCCTGGCGTGCGTACACCCAGCGGACGAAGCCCGAGCAGTCGAAGCCCCCGGAGGGCGATTCGCCGCCGAGCCGGTACGGCACGCCGAGCTGCGTGGAGGCGAGCTCGGTGAGCTGCCTGCCCAGGGGTGCCACGGTCGGGCATATCGCGCCGAAGGAGAGGCCTGCGGGCTCCGGGGCGGAGAAGGTGCCGTTCTGCCCGGGGGCGCAGGCGCCGAGCATGAGGGAAAGGAGGACGGCGGCATGGCATGAAGCCGCCCGGATGGCCGTGGGGATGCGCGCCGGATGTTCCGGTGATGGCACGCGGGATGGGGAGGGGATTCGTGGTGACATGCCGCCCTGATTAGCACGCTGCGGCCGTCATGTCCTCTTTCAAAGTGTTTCCGGCCGCAAGGTTGGGAAACGGAGGCCGCGCTGCTCCGAAAAAAGCACCTATGGAATATTCCATAAGTGCTTGATTCGTCATCGGCTGATGCCGGATTCGGAAACAGGGACTTGTGCCGGAAAAGCCGGGAGCCTACCGGGGAGCGGAGGCCATCAGGCTCTGCGTGAAGCCGGCTTCGGCCTGCTCCAGGCGGTCCAGCCAGGTGCGGAGGTGCTTCTGCGCGGCCTCGGGCGTCCTCAGGGCCTGGCTGCGGACGGCGCCGG
>JAKSQA010000250.1 GCA_024404335.1 Mailhella sp. | reverse complement strand
GCAGCAGCTTCCGCCTCGCCCTGGAAGGCCTGGCCGTCCCCCCGTCAGTCTTCGGCATGATCCCCGGCATCCCCGCAGACACCGTGAAGGCCGTGCTGCCCGAGGGCGAGACCCTGGGCTTCTCGCTTGAGGGCACCGTGGTTCCCGGCAGGACGTCGAAGGCGCCCAGCACGCTCAGGGCCGTGCTTTCCGGCGCGAACCTCTGCGACCTGGGCGCAGAGACCGCTTTCCTCCTCGATGCCGACAGCTTCGCCGAGCTTTCCGAAGGCGGCGGCCTCATGGCCCTTCTGGGGGCGGCGGACAGGATCTCCCTGACGAAGGCCTCCGTCTCCCTCACCGACCGCAGGGCCCTCGGCCTCATGCTTGCGGTCGGCGCCGGCATGATGCAGAGCAAGCCCTCGCAGCTCCTGCCGCAGGCCGCCTCCATGATGCAGGCCATGAAGCCCGAATCGCCGCAGAACGGCATGGACAGGCTGCTTGCCGAGGTCATCGGCGCCGTGCAGCCCGTGCTCGCCACGCTGGGCGGGCTCAGCGTCTCGCTCGAATTCCCCACGCCGGTGAAGGCCTCCGCGCCGACCATCCCGGACGACGTGATGGTCACGACCTCCGTGAAGGAGGCTTCCCGGCCCGTGCTCGAAACCCTGCCTGAAAACCTCAGATAACTCCAGGAGCAGACTATGAAACTCGCATCCGGCATATTCTCGGCGCTCCTCATGCTTGGCATCACCGGCCAGGCTCTTGCGGAAAGGACGCCCGTCACCCTCGGCGAAACCTCGAGCCTTCCCCTGCGCGTGCTTACCCGCCCCATGGCGACGCTGTATTCCGACAACACCGGCACCACGGCTTTGAATAGCAACCTGCCCGTCTTCCAGTCCTATTTCGTGTACGACAGGCCGCAGGGCGAGGCCCTCGACAGCGGCACCGGCTGGTACGAGGTGGGCACCGACGACAAGGGCACCGTCGCCGGCTGGATCAAGGCCGAGGACGTCTTCGAATGGAAGCAGACTATGTGCCTCACCTACACGCACCCCGAGGGCCGCAGCCCCGTACTCATGTTCGAGGATGAGGACGCGCTCACCGAGATGGCCCTCTCCGATGCCAGCAAGCGCGCCGAGGTCGCGGGCAGGCTGTATGCCGCCATCGACGAGGCCGCGAAGGAAGGCAAGGTGCTCCCGCAGGCCGTCCCCGTCGTCTCCGTGGAGCCGAAGATGGCTGTTGACATGACGAAGCAGTTCTACCTGCTGCCCATCCTTGAGCACAAGGCCGTCGACTTCGGCGGCAGGGAAGGACGCCTACTCCGCGTCGCCGCCGTCAGCGGCAGCGGCGAGAAGGCCCGCGAGAGCAGCGATATCCGCGCCAACGAGAACTTCGTGAAGGAGGCTGCCACCGGCACGGATACGCAGGTGAAGAAGCTCGAGGAGATGAAGTTCGACCTCGTGTGGGTCGTAGACACCACGCGCAGCATGGGGCCGTACATCGAAAGCGTGCGCAGCGTCATGCAGAACGTGTCGAAGCAGGTCGCGGCCGACCCCTCGCTGAACGGCAAGGTCTCCTTTGGTCTGTGGGGCTTCCGCGATTCCGAGAGCATCTCCGGCATCGAGTACAACACCCGCAACTTTACCCCGCAGCTGCAGAACGTGGATGACTTCCTCAAGACGATGGAGGGCGTTAAGGAGACGAAAATCGATTCCGTGGACATGCCTGAGGACATGTTCGCCGGTGTTGCGGACGCCATCAGCAGGACGGCCTGGCGCCAGAACGCCGTACGCTTCATGGTGCTGGTGGGCGACGCCCCCTCGCACGACGCTGGCCACAAGTGGAGCAGCTCCTGCCAGGACGAGAACACGCTCCGCGCTCTTGCCGACGAAAGCAAGGTCACGCTGTTCTCCATGCACATTATGCCGCCCAACGCCAAGAAGTACAACAAAATCGGCGCGCGTCAGTTCGCCAAGCTCGCCACCAACCCCGGCCAGGAGAAGGCCATGTACGGCGCCATCCGTGGCAAGGACATAGCCTCCTTTGACAAGCTCGCCGGCACCATCGCCGACGCGGTGACAGAGTTCGGTTCCAAGGCCGCCAGCCTCGTGGCCGAGGCTCCCGCTCCCGAGGCCGCGCCGGCGCCTGAGGCTCCCGAGGGCCCCGGGGATGCCGCAGGCCGGGGCCATGTCCGGACCCAGCAGGAAGCACATCAGCTGGAAATTGTGCGCGCAGGC
>JAKSQA010000025.1 GCA_024404335.1 Mailhella sp. | reverse complement strand
TACAGGAAGTAGCCGGCGGCCACCTGCTCGGTGCCGGGGCGGAGCAGGGCTTCGGGCGTGAGATCCCAGTAGTTCTCGTCGTCGGGGCGGCGGTAGATGGAGAAGATGGTGCCGATGCTGACGCCGACGTCGATGTTGGAGGAGCCGTCAAGCGGATCGAAGAAGATGGCGTAATGGCCGTGGGGCTCGTTTTCGGGAACGAAGAAGGGCTCGGCCATCTCTTCGGAACCGACGGCGCACACGGCGCCGGAGCTCTGCATCCTGTAGACAAGCGTGTTGTTCGCGAAGGTATCGAGCTTCTGAACCTGCTCACCCTGGACATTGACGGAGCCTGTGGCGCCGAGGATGTCGACGAGGCCGGCCTGGTTGACGTTCCTTGAAATGATCTTCGCGGACAGGATCAGGTCGTGCATCAGCGAGGTGAACTGGCCGGTAGCATGAGGGGACCATCTGCGCTGCGATGCGATGAGGTGTTCGATTGCGGTTACTTCAGACATCTCCAAGCTCCTTGGTGTCGGGGTTCCGGTCATCTATGCGGCGATGGCGGCGCAGATCGGAACGTCTGTTAATTGGTTCCACTCATAGCACAAACGGCGCCGGACGTGCAATATCTCCGGCGCATAAAGGCGTCAGTCTTTTGCGGCATCAGAGGCGAAGATGACAGGTACGCCGCCTATGTAGCGGGTTATCCAGATCATCGGAGCCATGTCCTTTCCGGAGGCGATTCCGTCGGAATTGCTTTTCAGCTCTCTGCTCCAGTCGATGGCGGCAAGCGGTGTGGATGCGTAGTCCCTGTTGCCCGACCAGAGGAGCACGTCGGCGGAGCGGACGACGAGGTCGTCCGGCGTGCCGGCAAAGGGGAGGAGGGCGCGGAAGTCGAAGGTCGCCGCAAGGATCACGACAAGGTTGTTCTCCTGGAGGAATGGCCGTGCGATGATGATCTCGGGGCCGAGCGGGGTATCCTGGATGGAGCAGCGCAGATCGCGGGGAAGCGCCTTGGGGGCGAGCTGAAGAAGCGGAGCGTAGTCGAGGTTCTTGAGCGGTGCTGCGGGGATGGAGGCGCCGAGCTCACCGTCGGGGCTTACCATGGCCAGACCGGAGAGCCACGGGAAGCGGCGGAGGAATTCGGCGGCATCGTTTCCGTCGGGCGGCATGGCAAGGGCGTCGAGGGCCTTTTCCAGCTTCGTGAGCTCCATATCGATGTTCATGACCCGCTGTACGAGGCCGCGCTTTCCGGATTCAAGCACAACGGCATCGTCGGTGCTGAAGGTCGAAGGTCGGTTGATATGGGTGTTGTAGAAGCGCTTTCCGGACTTGTAGGTCTCGTTGAAGCCCAGGCATCCGGACATCGAGAATGCGGCGAGCGCGAAAATGAAGCATATGCAGGCGTTCAGGAGTTTGCGCATGGTCAGCTCCGCCGCGCATCAGGCGCGGGATCTTGTTTCCAGCCTTTCGGCCAGTTTCTCCAGGATGCTGACGAGCTGCGGCTGGGATGCGGCCGGTGCCGGCGTCTCCTGGGCAAGGTTTTCGATTCGTGCGGCGAGTTCCGCCCGTTCCTCCGGCGAGCTGCTGGCATTAAGAAGCTCCCGGTAGATTCCCGCGGCTTCGTCCGGGGCGCCCTGCTCCTCGAGAAGCATGGCCAGGGTGCGGGTGCGGAGAGAGGTCTTTCCGGCTGTGGTGATGGAGGATGTGCCGTCCTCTTCGGGACGGGCGGGGGGCTCGTCGTCGGGAAGGTCGTCATCGTCGGGGACCTCGTCCAGAGCATACCAGGGAAGGAGCTGGTCGTCGGCCGTGGAGGCCGGGGCCGGCTGCGGGGTGGGAGAAGTCTGCGGAGCGGTATCGGGGGAGGCCGGAACCTGGACTTCGTGAGCAGGCTTTTCCCGGCCTGGCAGCGTTTCGGCGGAGGATACTGAACGGATTCCCGCTTCGACGACATCAGCAAGGCTCAGAGGTGCCTCGCTGCTCATGCAGGCCGAAAGGAAGAGAAGCATGGCCGACTGGTCGGCGCGCACGCCGGGGAAGCGGCTCCATACCTTCCAGAAGGAGGGGGAAGCGGAAAGGGCCTCTATGATGCCCGCCGCCTCGACCGAGGCGGCATTGTCCCGCCCGAGGAAATGAAGCACTTCGATAAGGAACAGTCTGGCTTCGAGGAACTCGGGGCATGCGGCCAGGCCCCTGGTGAGGATGTCGGCGGCTTCGTCATGCATCCCCTCGGCGGCAAGCATGCGCGCATAGGGGAGGAAGATGCGGGAGGCCGGATCGATGGCAAGCACTTCCCTGTAGAGGGAAGCCTTGTCGGCGAAGCTCATGCCGCCGGAAGATGGCGGCGGAAGGATCTCACTCATGCAGACCGCCCGATCCGGATTCGGTCCATACGGAGTTCGCCCCCTGGTTGTCGAACACATAGAGGATCTCGTTCTTTTTCACATAGCGGCCGCGCTGCCTGATGATCTTCTCCACATAGGCGGAGTCTGTCTTCAGAAGGCGGATTTCCCTGCTCAGTGCGGTGCGCCGCTTGTTGAGTGCCGCAAGCTCCGCTTCGGCCGAGTCTCTCTTTTCCTTGAGGACGCTGTGCGTGTAGATGCTTCCGGGGCCGTAGATGAGGCCCGGAATGACGGCGGCGTCGAATGCCAGGGCTATTCCGAGAATGACTATTTTCCAGACAGGGGGGATGCTGCGGAGAAAGCCGATCGTCATTTGGTCATGCTCCGAAACGCCCGGAGGAAAGGCCTGCCTGCCATTCCCGGTAGAAGTTGATGAAGTAGTTGCACCCCGAGAAGATGGTGAGGGCGAGCGCTATCCAGAGGATGGCCGAGCCGATCGAGGCCACGGGGATGCCGAAAAGAGGGAAGTGGATGAGCAGCGGGATGATTGCCGCGATCTGGAAGACGGTCTTCCATTTTCCATAACGGTCGGCGGCTATGATGACGCCCTTGTCGGCGGCGACGGCCCTGAGCCCGGTGATGGAGAGCTCGCGCATGATGATGACGGTCACGATCCACGCCGGCACCCAGCCGAGCCCGGCCATCTCAATGAGGATGGAGCAGATGAGCAGCTTGTCGGCCAGCGGATCGAGGAACTTGCCGAAGTTCGTGACCTGCTTCTCCCTGCGGGCGATATAGCCGTCGAGAAAATCCGTGATGGCCGCGAGTATGAAAAGGACCACTGCGGCCCAGCATGACCATGGAGAGGGGAAGTGGATGAGCAGCAGGATGGGAACGACCGCACCTATGCGGAGCATCGTGAGTCTGTTTGCCCAGCCCATGCCGCGCATGGCCTCGGCTATTTGAGAAAGAAGCATGTGATATTCCCCTGTGTGCGGATGTCCTCCGCTATATGTAGCATAAGCCCGCGCGCGCGGCAAGGAGGAAGCTTTGCCTCAGAATGGGAAAATCAGGGGGCTTCTTCTTGACTTGTCACGAAAGAATGAGAAAAACTAGTCCAGCTCCGATGACGCTCGTCCAGGCGCGCCTGCCGGAGCGAGGCCATTTTTTGAAAGGATGAAGCCTTGCTGAAACGCCGCTCTCCATACCGTTCGTCCGGAAGACGCTCTTCCGGTATTTCCGTTTTCGCCATAGTCATGCTCTCGGTCGCCGCCGCTGCAGGCGGATGGTTCCTTCTGAAGGACATGACCGCGCCTGCAGTCACGTTCGACCATTCCGGAAACGTGGGTGTGTCGCAGCCGCTTTCCATAACCCTCGAAGACCAGGCCGGCATCCGGTATGCGAAGGCGACGGTCCGCCGCGGAGACCATTCCGAGGTGGTCTACGAGAACAAGTTCCCCGTCCTCGAAGGCCGGCGGGACATCACCGTGGATCTGAAGCCGCTGAAGATGCCGGAAGGGCCGTTCGAGCTGGAAATCGAGGCGCGCGACGGCTCGTTCGCCCTGTTCGGCTACGGAAACTCCGGAAAGAAGGTCCTGAAGCTCTCCCTCGACAGCCAGGCCCCCCGCATCACGGTCAGGACCATGCCTCCCAACATCCGCAGGGGCGGCAGCGCTCTGGTTTCCTATACGGTTTCCGAAGACGTCTCCTCATCGGGCGTGAAGGTCGGGTCGCTCTACTTCCCGGGATATCGTATGGCCTCCGGGGCATACGCATGCCTCTTCCCGTATCCTCTCTCCTTCACATCCGCCGACTACCGGCCCGAGATCACCGCGACCGACCTCGCGGGCAATGTGACGACAAGCCGCCTGCCCGTGAGGCTTGCCAACAGGGTATATAAAGCTGATACGCTCAACATACCGGATTCGTTCCTTAATTTTAAAGCTCCCGAACTGGCCCAGCTCTGCCCTGAGAAGGATACGCCGCTTGACCAGTACCTGTGTTCGAACAACAAGGTGAGGGCATCGAATGACGAAACCCTTCTGAAGTTCGCCGCCGACCCTGCCAACGTGAGCACTTCGTTCCTCTGGAGCGGCACCTTCCGCCGTCTTCCCCGGTCGGCCGTGAAGGCCGGCTTCGGCGATTTCCGCACCTATGTGGACGGGGCCCGCCAGAAGATCGATGAACAGACCCACATGGGGCTCGACCTCGCATCCGTCGCGAAGGCCGAGATTCCCGCATCCCAGGCCGGAAGGGTCGTCTGGGTCGATTACCTTGGAATCCACGGCAACATGGTCCTGATAGACCACGGCCTCGGCCTCATGACGCAGTATTCCCACCTCAGCGAATATTCCGTGAAGGTGGGCGACGAAGTCACCGCAGGCCAGACCGTGGGCCGCACGGGCACCTCCGGCCTCGCAGGCGGCGACCATCTGCATTGCGGCGTCCTCGTCGGGGGGGTCCCCGTGCAGCCGCTTGAATGGCTCGACCCTCACTGGGTGAAGGACAATATCACTTCCCGCCTGGACAATACCCAGCGCTAGTTCAGTTCCGGCATTCCGCCTGCAGACTTCGGAATGCCGTCTTTCCGCATGCCGGGACCTCATGTCCGCGTTTTTTCCGGCCCGGCGCCAAGGAGCCTCACGATGCCTCACAAGGGTCCCCATATATCCATTTCCGCGGATTTCGTCGTCAACAGAGTCCTCCGCATTAATCTTGATGACTTCTCCCGCTGGCCCGAAAGCGTCCGCCAGCTGGCGATAGGGATCGCCGAGGAGCTCTTCCTCGTGGCGTACAACCCGTTCGTCGCTGTCGATCTTGTCAAGAAAAGCGTGGGCCAGCGCTACGAGAGCGAGTCGCATGCCCTTGCGCATCAGTATGCCACCGCCATCAGCGAGGGCATCACGATGTTCTGGAGCGCCTATGAGGCCGAAGTGGCCTTCTGCGCCGACCTTGTGCGCCGGATCACCGAGATCATGCCTGATGACTGCATCCTCCGCCGGCGCGGCGCCCTTGTCGCATGCGCCACGGATGCCACCGACCTGCGCATGGAGCTTCCGCTTCTTGTCGTCGAGCCTTCGACTCCCGAACAGATGAGCGCCCTGGTCAGGCTTGCCAACGAGATGAAGTTCGCCCTCATCCCCCGCGGCGGAGCCTCCGGTGCGACGGGCGGCGCCATCCCCACCAGGAAGCGCACCGTCATAGTCAGCACCTCGAGGCTTACGGCGAAGTCGATAAGCCGCGCCGACATGACGATGACATGCCAGGCGGGCGTCATCACCCAGGATGCCATAGACTACGCCGCGTCGAAGGGGTTCCTGTTCACCGTCGACCCGGCCTCGAAGACCGCATCCTCCATAGGCGGCAATGTCGCGGAGAATTCGGGCGGACCGTTCTGCTTCGAATACGGGACGACCATCGACAATCTGCTTTCGTGGAACATGGTCACGCCTACCGGAGAGATGATCCGCATCGAGCGCATCGGGCATCCCGGCCACAAGATCATGCCTGACGAGACGGCCGTCTTCGAGGTGAAGGACCTTTCGGGCGGCCTGCGCAGCGTGATCAGGCTCAAGGGCACGGATGTCCGCAAGGACGGCCTGGGCAAGGACGTCACGAACAAGCTGCTCGGAGGGCTTCCGGGCATGCAGAAGGAAGGCACCGACGGCATCATCACCGAGGCGACCTTCACGCTCCATCCGCGCCCCAGGTTCTCGCGCTTCATGGTGCTTGAGTTCTACGGGCGGTCCATGGTGCCCGCGGCGGAGCTGATCCGCAAGGTCGTCGAGCTGCGCGACTCCATCCGGAGCACCGGCGGCGACGTGCGCATCTCGGCACTCGAGGAGTTCAATTCCAAATACGTGCAGGCCATAGCCTACCAGCGCAAGTCCCCGCGCCATGATGCGGATCCGATTTCCGTCATCATGGTGCAGGTTGACGGCGACGATGCGTCGGTGCTTGATTCCACGATGCAGTCCATTTACGCCCTCGCGGGAGAGGATCCCCGGTACGTGTACGCCGTCATCGCGCGAGACGACAAGGAGGCCGCGCTTTTCTGGGAGGACAGGCACCGTCTTTCGGCCATCGCAAAGCGCACGTCGGGCTTCAAGATGAACGAGGACGTCGTCCTGCCCATGGAACGGATTCCCGACTTCGCCCATTATCTCGAGCGGCTTAATGTCATCACGACGGCGGAAGCGTACCTCTATGCCCTGCAGGACATGGCCCGGCTCCCCGGATTCCCCATCAGCGATGCGACCTACACTTCGGAGTTCTCCTTTGCATCCCGCACGGCCGGGAGCCTGGAGGCGGATCTCGATCGCGACCCTTCGGACCCCGCCGTCGCGGAACGGGCGGCGTCATGGATTTCGGCCCAGAAGGAGCGCTTCCCGCGGCTCGCACAGGCCATCGACGGCATCTTTTCCTATTTCGAGGCCTCGCGGATCATCGTCGCGAGCCACATGCACGCCGGCGACGGCAACTGCCATGTGAACATTCCGGTCAACTCGAACGACCCCCACATGATGGAGAGGGCCGAGGATGCCGCGATGCAGGTCATGGCCCGCACGCAGGACCTCGGCGGCGTCGTCTCCGGCGAGCACGGCATCGGCATCACCAAGATATCCTTCCTTGACCAGCGCATCGTGGACAGGATCAGGGAGTTCAAGGAACGGGTCGACCCGAGGGATATCTTCAATCCCGGGAAGCTCGTCACGAAGCAGCTTCCCGTGAAGCCCTTCACGTTCTCATTCAACAGGCTCATCCAGGACATCAGCCAGTCGGGCCTTCCCGACAAGGAATGGTTCATCAGGCTTCTCACCATGGTGCAGGTGTGCACGCGCTGCGGAAAGTGCAAGCATGTGTGCCCGATGGTGTATGCGGAGCGTTCCTTCCAGTACAACCCGCGCAACAAGAACATGATCCTGGGTGCGCTGACCGAGGCCATCTATTACTCCCAGGTCACGGCGGGGCGGCCCGATCCGGAGCTTCTCGCGGAACTGCGCGGGCTCGTGGAGCACTGCACGGGCTGCGGCCGGTGCACATCCGTCTGCCCCGTGAAGATCGAGTCGCCTGAGGTGGCGCTCGGCTCGCTGGCCTATGTGAACCACGAGGGGGTCGGCGGGCATCCCATCAAGTCGAAGGTGCTTGAGATCCTCGCTGCGGATCCCGCCCACCGCGTGCCCGCATTCGCCAAGGCCGCCGCACTGGGCCAGAACATGATGAACCAGCTGATCCCCCTGGTCCCCAGGTCTATCCGGAGCAGGATAGAGACCCCGCTGTTCTCAGGCAAGGGGCCCGGCCTGGGGCTGGTGAGCTGCTATGAGAGCCTGCATCTGGAACGCGGGAAGGCCGCCCATATCTTCGTTCCCGGAGCGGCCGATGCCGCGGCGGAAGCTGCGGCGTCCGACGGGCGCAGGGCGGTCCTCTATTTCCCCGGCTGCGGCGGCGGGCTTTTCTACAGGCGCATCGCCATGGCCTCGATGGCGCTCATGATGCACGCGGGCATTCCCGTCGTCATCCCCGGCGCGCATCTGTGCTGCGGCTATCCGCTGCTTGCCGCAGGTGATTCCGAACTCTATGAGCAGAACCTCCAGCGGAACAGGCAGGCGGTCGCAAAGGCCCTTCAGGCCGCGGAAGCCGCCGGCCTCGACGTGCAGCTGCTCGTCACCGCCTGCGGAACATGCCGTGAATCGCTGATGAGGCACGGCATCACCGGGCTGGACGGCAAGCCGCTGCCCCATAACGATATCGTCCAGCTGCTGGTGGACAGCCTGCCCCATCGCGAGGGCGTGGATCCTGCGCGGATGATCTATCATTCATCGTGCCACCCCGTCTGGTCCGGCGTGAAGGCCACCAAGGACGGCGGCAAATCGGCCAGGGCCCTCGAGCGACTGACGGGCGACGCCATCCTGCTCAACCCGGGGTGCTGCGGCGAGTCGGGATCAGGCGCCTATACCTGCCCTGAGATCTACAACGCCCTGCGCGAGCGCAAGCGCGGCAGCCTTCAGAAGGCGCTGGCCGGCTACGATGCCGAGGCCCCCATACTTGTCGGATGCCCTTCTTGCAAGATCGGCATCATGCGCACGCTCATGTCGATGGACGAGGGGAGTCCGGCCCGAGGGAAGGGCTTCCTGTTCAGCCGAAGCGACGACGAGGCTCCGCAGATCGTCACCCATCGTCCCGTGCTCCATGCCTCGGAATGGCTTGCTCAGAAGCTCCTCGGCGAGAACTGGCTCGCCGATTTCAAGGGCTCCGTCGGCAGGCCCGATCCGGAGACCGGCATCCGCGCGGTCGTGAGGAAGGGCTGAGACCGGCCGCAGATGCCGACAGGGGAGGCCTTTCCGCTTCCGCCGGGGAAAAGATCAGTAGAGAGGTACGGCGACGCTCACGGCTCCTGCGCGGATGGCCAGCCAGAAGAGCAGGATGCTCATGCCCAGGATGGCATATTCCGCCACGCCTCCTGTGGAGCAGATCTTCAGGGATGCCCGCCTGCTTCCGAAGGGAAGCAGGGGTACCCCCTTCGTCGTGCACATGTCGAGCAGCACATGGCTCAGGCAGCCCAGGGCGAAGCCTTCCAGAGCTGCGTCGGGCAGGGGGCCGAGAAGTCCGAGGCGGGAGGCCGCCAGCGGGATGAGCCACCATCCGAACCAGTGCGACGACTTCCTGTGGGTCTTGTTGAATCTGCTCTGGCGGAAGAATGAGGCGGCGGCGCTGCGCTGGTCGATGACGTCGGGAAAGACGGAGCCGGCCCATACCGCGGCGATGCCTGCCGCGGGAAGGCCTATGGCAAAGGCCGCCATGACCGACATCGCCTGATGTGTGGCCCATCTCATGCGGCGCTTTTCCCGTTCAGTATCCTTTCGGCTTCCCTGCGCCGGGCCTCCGCCGCGACTTCGGTGGAGACGACGGTCCTGCCTATCGGAAGCAGCGCAAGCTCGGCGAGCTTGACATGCTGCCATGCGAACGGGATGCCGATGATCGACAGGGCGAGAGGCACGGCTGCGGCGATATGGCCGAGGGCGATCCACAGCCCGGCCAGGACGAACCAGATGATGTTGCCGATGCGGCCGGGGAGCCCGGTACCAAGGTCGGTCCTGCCGGTCAGGAGGCTGCGCGGGATCGGAACGCGGCCGAAGGGGTGGAGCACGAATCCGGCCATGACGAAGCAGGCCCGCCCCCAGGGGATGCCTATGATGCTGATGTAGGCGAGCGCGCCGAAAAGGCACCAGAGGAGCGCGCCCGGAAGACCGCCGCAGAAGA
>JAKSQA010000249.1 GCA_024404335.1 Mailhella sp. | reverse complement strand
AACTTGGCGCGGGCTTCCTCTTCGGTGAAGCCGAGGCCGGCGAACATGCGGTACTGCTCCACGGGGTTGTGGATACGGATGGAGCCGCCGCCGATCTCGTTGCCGTTGAGCACCATGTCATAGGCGCGGGCCTTGGCATGCTCGGGATCGCTCAGCATGATGTCGTAGCTGTCGTCCTGGGCTGCGGTGAAGGGATGGTGGCAGGCGACCCAGCGCTGCTCCTCCTCGCTGTATTCGAAGAGCGGGAAGTCGGTGACCCAGAGGAGGTTCCAGGTGTTCTCGGGGATGAGCCCGAGCATGTTGCCGAGCCTTACGCGGAGGCTGCCGAGGGCGTTGTTGACGAGCCCGGGCTCGCCGGCCTGGAAGAAGACGATGTCGCCGACTTCAAGTCCGCAGATTTCCTTGATGCCCGCCCTCTCCTGCTCGGAAAGGAACTTGGCGATGGGGGACTGCCATTCGTTCTCATGGATCTTGATCCACGCGAGGCCCTGGGCGCCGAAGCCCTTCACGAAATCGGTGAGCTCGTCGATGGTCTTGCGGGTCATGTTCGCGCCGCCGGGCACGCGCATGGCCTTGACCAGCTTCGCCGCGGCGAACAGCTTGAAGCCGGAGCCGCGCACGACGTCGGTGACGTCCTTGAGCCTGAGGTCGAAGCGGGTGTCGGGCTTGTCGGAGCCGTAGTCACGCATGGCCTCGTCGTAGGGCATGCGCTTCAGCGGAAGCTCGATATCGACGCCGAGCGCATCCTTGAAGACCTTGGCGATGAGGCCTTCGGCCATGCCCATAACCTTGGCCTCGTCGACGAAGCTCATCTCGATGTCCACCTGAGTGAACTCGGGCTGGCGGTCGGCACGGAGGTCCTCGTCACGGAAGCAGCGTGCGACCTGGTAGTAGCGGTCGATGCCGCTCATCATGAGCATCTGCTTGAACTGCTGGGGAGACTGGGGCAGCGCATAGAACTCGCCGGGATTCATGCGGCTGGGCACGAGGAAGTCACGGGCGCCCTCAGGGGTGGACTTCGTCAGGAAGGGCGTTTCGACTTCGAGGAAGTCGAGGTCGTTCAGGTAGCTGCGGCAGGCCTGCACGATCCTGTGGCGGGTGCGCAGGTTCTTCTGCATGACGGGGCGGCGCAGGTCGAGGTAGCGGTACTGCAGGCGGACGCCTTCGGCGCAGTCGGTACGGTCCTCGATCTGGAAGACGGGCGTCTTGGCCGTGTTGAGCAGCTTCCATTCCAGCACGACGACTTCGATGCCGCCGGTGTGCAGGTTGGGATTGGTCATGCCCTCGGGGCGGGGACGCACGCGGCCCTTAATCGCGATGACGTATTCGGTGCGGAGGATATGGGCGTCCTTATGGGCCTCGGGAGCGATCTCGGGGCTGAAGACGACCTGGGTCAGGCCTTCACGGTCGCGCAGGTCGACGAAGATGAGGCCGCCATGGTCGCGGCGGTACTGCACCCAGCCCATGAGGCACACGGTCGCGCCGTCGTCGGCGGTGGTCAGCTCATTGCAGGTATGGCTGCGCTCCCAGTCGCCGAGGGGCTTGATGTAGCGGGAATGTTCCTTCTGGATGTCGACTGTGGACTTTTCCTGTTCTTCGATCTGGCTCATGTCCGTTCCTCGTTATTCTGCGGCTTCCAGGGCCGACATCGCTTCGGTGCAGGGCACTTCGCGCTGTTCGCCGGATTCCATATTTTTGATGATGACGGTGCCGGCGGCAAGCTCGTCGGTACCGATGATAAGCGTGGAGCGGGGGTTCGACTTGCGGGCGTGGCGCATCGTGGCCTTCATGAGGGGGCTCGCATAGGCAATGGTTCCGGCGAATCCGGCGTGGCGGAGCGCCTGCGCCATGGCGAAGGCGGCGTCGCGGCAGGAATCGTCCAGCACGGCCATGAAGAAATCGGGACGGGCCTCGGGAAGCTCCCTGCCCTCAAGAAGAAGGGCGAGGCGCTCCATGCCGCAGGCGAAGCCGATGCCGGGGACCGCGGGGCCGCCGAGCTGTGCGACAAGCCCGTCGTAGCGTCCGCCGCCGGCAACGGATCCCTGGGATCCGATGTTGTTGGAAACGACTTCCCAGGTGGGGCGGGTGTAGGAGTCGAGGCCGCGCACCAGGCGGTGGTTGATCTGGTAGGGGATGTGCTCCGCGTCGAGATGGCGGAGGACGGCATCGAAGTGCTCACGGCACTCGGGGCATTCGTTCTCAAGGATGACGGGAGCGTCGGCGGTA
>JAKSQA010000248.1 GCA_024404335.1 Mailhella sp. | reverse complement strand
CGGATAGGGGAAATTCACTTCCCCCGTTAAATGAGCAGGCTGGCGTGGCTTTCCCGAAGCGGCGGAAGCCGGTTCGGGCATCGAGCTGATTTATTGTCGAATAAATCAGCGGTTCCCCTAGCGGATCCTCCGCCCGCACACGCATGATGCCGGTCCGGAGCCGCATACCTTCTACCTCAAGGATCCGTCATGCCGAAACTGATCTACGGGGTCTGGGACGACGTCGCCTACGACAACCGCAGCGGCAGCACTGCCGACCGCCCCTCAGACCTTCCGCTCGAGCTCTTCGAATCATTCGATAAGGACAATCCCATCGACGTCTTCCTCAGCAACCGGGGATTCCTTGTCTTCAACCCCGAGGCCGGCCTGCTGCACGCCCTCGTGCAGCACCATGTGCGCCTTGCCGAGGAATCCTGCGGCAAGTGCTCTCCCTGCCGTGCCGGTTCCCACATCCTTTCCGGCGAGCTGAAAAGGGCCGCCGCCGGCGAACAGGTGGACTGGAGCGGGCTCACCGACATCGCAAGGCAGATGCATGCCACCTCCCTCTGCGGCGTAGGCCGCACGGGAACGAAGCCCCTGCTCGATGCCCTCACGCACTTCCTCGACGAACTCCGCGCCAAGCCCGAAAACAACGGCCGCGGATTCTATTCCGTCACCACGAGCCCCTGCATCGAAGCCTGCCCCGCCCACGTCAACGTCCCCCGCTATATCGACTACCTGCACGACGGCCATAACGACCTCTCCGCAGGCGTCATCCTCCGCCACTACCCCTTCGCGGGCAGCTGCGGCCGCGTCTGCGTGCGCTACTGCGAGAAGGCCTGCCGCCGCGCCCAGGTGGACGCCCCCGTCGACATCAAGAACCTCAAGCGCTTTGCCGCCGACCAGACCATCGTTCCCGGCATCGTCAAGCCCACGCCCAGCGAGACCACGAAGAACGCCAGGGTCGCCGTCATCGGCGCCGGCCCCGTGGGCATCACCTGCGCCTACCAGCTTCTTGAAATGGGCTACCCCGTGGACATCTACGAGGCGCACGACAAGGCGGGCGGCATGGCCCGCTACGGCATTCCCTTCTACCGCCTCCCGAAGAACGTCCTCCAGCAGGAGAACAAGCTCGTGAGCCAGATGGGCGCCCTTTTCTTCTACAGCCAGAAGCTCGGAAGGGACTTCTCCGTCAACGACCTGTTCGCCCGCGGATACCGTTCCGTGTTCATCGCCACCGGCGCCCCCCTGGGCGGCTATCTCGGCCTGGAAGGGGAAGACACCTCGCTTCCCGGCTATGAGAACGGCATCGACTTCCTCGAAAAGGTCCACGACACCATCGAGGCCGGCGAGCAGCCCCGCATGGAAGGCGACGTGGTCGTCGTCGGCGGCGGCAACGTCGCCATGGACTGCTGCCGCTCCGCCGTGCGCATGACCTCCGGCAAGGTCCATCTCGTGTACCGCCGCACCGAAGCCGACGCCCCCGCCGACCGCGAGGAGATCATCGAGGCCAAGCGCGAAGGCGTGATCTTCCACTTCCTCACCGGCCAGGACAGCCTCGTTTCCGAAAACGGCGAGGGCAAGGGCCTGCGCTGCGTGGCCATGGAGCAGACCGAACCCGACGAAAGCGGCCGCAGAGGCGTCAAGCCCGCCGCTGGCTCCGAGTTCGTCATCCCCTGCAGCCACCTCATCGCGGCCATCGGCCAGAAGACCGACCCCGCCATGCTCTCCAAGGATGACGGCATCGCCCTCGACCGCAAGGGCTGCATCGTCATCGACGAGTACCAGGCCACCTCCCGCCCCGGCGTCCTCGCCGGCGGCGACGGCACCAGCGGCCCGCGCTCCAAGGGCCCCAGCGTCCTCATCCACGGCATGGCCCAGGGCACCCTCGGCGCTCATGCCATCGCCAGCTACATCGAGAACGGCAAGCCTCCGTTCATCCCCCGCGAGCACATCAGCTCCATGCTCCGCAAGGCGAACCTTCTGGGCGAAGACCCCGTCTGCGGCCAGCTCGTCAAGCCCCGCACCCGCCTCAGGGAACTCGAACCCGAGCAGCGCGCCGGCAACTTCTGTGAAGTCGAGCAGACCATGTCGCAGCAGGATGCCTGGAAGGAAGCCGACCGCTGCATGCGCTGCTACCGCATCGTCTCCGTCGTCACGCGGGATCCCATCCCCGGAATCAAGGCCTGATCGCGCCTGGAGGTCAATATGAAAGCATACATCAATTAATGCTACCCCAACCAGGTGGATGAGTTTGA
>JAKSQA010000247.1 GCA_024404335.1 Mailhella sp. | reverse complement strand
ATGCCTGCAGCCATCACACCGGTGCTCATGTATGGAACCGCATATCCGGCAAGGGGCAAGGCATGCCCGGAATCTGCCCTCTCGTCACGATACTCCTGCGGAAGCTCCCGTTATTGCCTTTTCATCCCTGCGGGATTATACCCCGCATAGGCCATCGAACGCATTACGGCCACAACATTCAGCCATGGAGCCTTTTTGAAAAAGTCCGAACATCCGGTGACTGCGGCATAGCCGGGAGGCCAGCCGCAATACGCCGCCTCCCGCCTCAGGGCAGTTGATGTCAACAACCATCAGGAGGAAAAACAATGAATACAAATGACATCGTCATCCGTCTGGAAAAAAAGGAAGACCGCCGTACGGTCGAAAACCTTGTCAGAGAAGCATTCTGGAACGTCTACCGGCCGGGGTGTGTAGAGCACTTCGTGCTGCATGAGCTCAGGGACGACCCTGCTTTCGTAAAGGAGCTCGACTTCGTCATGGAGCTCGGCGGCAGGATCATAGGGCAGAACATGTTCATGAAAACCGTCATCGATGCCGACGGCGGAGGAACGGTCCCCGTGCTCACCATGGGGCCCATCTGCATAGATCCCACCCTGCAGCGCAGCGGCTACGGCAGGAAGCTGCTGGACCACTCTCTCCTCAAGGCTGCGGAAGCGGGATTCGGCGCCGTCCTTTTCGAGGGCAGCATCGGCTTCTACGGCGGAAGCGGGTTCGACTATGCATCACGCTTCGGCATCCGCTACCACGACCTTCCCGAGGGCGAGGATTCCTCCTTCTTCCTGTGCAGGGAGCTGATTCCCGGATACCTCAAGGACGTCACCGGCGTCTACCGGACGCCGCAGGGCTACTACGTCAGTGAATCCGATGCCGAGGAGTTCGACAGGGATTTTCCCGCCAGGCAGAAGCTGAAGCTTCCCGGCCAGATATTCTGAGGACTCGCTGACCGAAGCGGTTCCCCGCATGCCGGGCCGCTTCCGACACTTCCAGGCCGGCGCCGTCTGCGGAATGAACCGGCGTACACATGCCATGCACACGGAAATGCCCGGACCGATGGCCCGGGCGCTTCCGTCCCTGGAAATCCGTGATGGCAGCCTGTCAGGCGGCCTTCTCCTCAGATCCATGCTGCGGAATGGATAAGCGCAGCCCTATGGACTCCCGATGCTGTGCGTCTCGCCGCTCCAGCCCGAGATCACGAGGCTCTGGCCCTGCGCCGCCACGGCGCGGCCGAGAACAGACGGCCCTGCTGCATCCGGCGGCGGCAAGAAGCCCTTCAGGCAGAAGGGCAACGGATAATCTACAGGATATACTGCTGGAGGTCGGCATCCTTCCGTACGTCTTCCAGCCGTATGTTGACATAGTTCCTGTCGATGACGACCTTCTGCCCCGGCATGTCGGGAGCGTGGAAGGAGACCTCGCCCAGGATCTTCTCAAGGATTGTGTAGAGCCTCCGGGCGCCGATGTTCTCGCTGCGGGAGTTGGCCTCCTCGGCAAAGGCCGCTATCTCGCGCAGGCCGTCTTCGGTGAATTCGAGTCCGACGCCTTCGGTGCCAAGAAGCGCGGTGTACTGCCTGCGGAGCGAATTGTCCGGCTCCGTCAGGATCCGGTAGAACTCATCGCCGCCCAGGGCATCCAGCTCCACACGGAGGGGGAAGCGCCCCTGGAACTCGGGGATGAGGTCCGAAGGCTTGCTCACATGGAATGCGCCGGCCGCAATGAAGAGGATATGGTCGGTCTTCACCATGCCGTGCTTGGTCTTCACGGAGCAGCCTTCCACGATGGGCAGCAGGTCGCGCTGCACGCCCTCGCGGGAAATGTCGCTCGACCGCTGCTGAGCCGCGCCGCCGGCGATCTTGTCGATCTCGTCTATGAATATGATGCCGCTCTGCTCCACACGCTCGCGGGCCGCATCGACGATCTTCTCGTCGTCGATCATGGAATCCTTCGCCTGCTGCAGCAGGATATCGTATGCGGCCTTCGTCTTCATGCGCTTCCTGTGCTTCTTCGGCGGCATGAAGCGGCCGAGCATTCCCTGCATGCGGCTGCCCAGGTCGCCGTCCATGCCGGGCCCGCCGAACATGTCCATCTGCGGCGCCTGCTCCGTGACCTCAAGCTCGACCTCATGGTCATTGAGATGGCCGTTCCTCCACAGCATGCGCAGCTTCTCGCGCGTGCCCTCCCGACCGGCATCACCCCCGCTTCCGGGCAGCAGCAGGTCTATGAGGCGTGCCTCCGCCTGTT
>JAKSQA010000246.1 GCA_024404335.1 Mailhella sp. | reverse complement strand
ATGCAAGCATAGCAGCTCTTCGGGAAAGCACCGCAGCCCGGCGACAACCAGGCCGGGCTGCTACGCGGCGCCGCTGCGGGGAGCTGCCCGGAGGGCTCTCCTCGCGGCGCGCGTTGCTGTCTTGGCATTCTCCACGAACGAGTCAGAGGGCAGCGCCAGGCTGCCTGCGTTGCCTGTGCTGTCTGCGCTGTCTCCCTGCGCTGCCTGCGCTTCTAGAGATAGAAGTCTTTTGTAAGGGCAGTGTATTCCGGAGTGCGGGATGCGCCGTTCTGCAGTACCAGGGTTTCTACGAGGGGGGCGCAGTTCATCCGGCCGTGGCCCATCAAGCCGCTCCCGCTTACGGCCATCAAGCCGTCCCCGCTTCCGGCCATTTCCCCGCTCCCGCTTCGGCCTATCAAACCGCTCCCGCTCCCGCCCGCCAGTCTGCTCCTCTCCCCGGCAATTCTGTCCCTGCTGTCAGTAAGTCCGCTTCCTCCGTTTCCTCCGTTCTCGACGCCGAACTCCAGAACGCAGCGCCTTACGGCTTTGGCCGCAGTGGTTCTGATGTCCAGCCTCCTGAAGAGCCGGAGCCCGAATGATGCGGCGCAGCGCCTGCATTCCTCGGCGCTTTCGGCCGGCAGGATGAGGGCGAGATGGCCGTTGGGGTGGTTCAGGTGGGTGGAAGCGAACACGATGACGTCTTTCATCGAGAGGCCGCTATCGGTTCCCGCGCCGGGAGTCCCGAAGTTTCGTCCTTGGGTGCATCCGAAGTTTCGTCCTGGGGTGCATCCGAAGTGGCGTGCCGTGCTTACGCGGGGGTCGGGATTACGGAGCGAGGAGTCATAATAGGGAGGGTTGGAGAAAATGAAGTCGAAGCTGCCGCAGTCGGCCTCCGCATATTCTTCCAGGCTGAGGTGAAGGGCTTCCAGCCGTGGGGCCCAGGGGGAGGCGGCGAAGTTGAAGGCGGCTTCGGCGGCCGCCGGCCCGTCGCAGTCGATCCCGGTGATCCGGAAACCGCCGCCCAGCCCGCGTCCGTTATCGCTATCACAGCCGCCGCCCGGCCCGCGTCTGTCGTCACTATCACAGCCCGTGCCCGCCCTCCGGGCGACCTCAGTAGCTTCCTGATACCCGGCAGAGCCATCAGACGGCCTCTGTACCCCCGTTGCCGAAGGTTTATACTCCTCTTCTGAAACTTCCGGACGCCCGGCAGAGCCACCGCCCAGCCTCTGCGCCGCCATAAGCGCGATGACTCCGGTGCCCGTGCCGATGTCCAGCCCGCGGATGTCACTGCCGGGGTTGAGGCTCATCGCCGCACCGAGCAGGACGGCATCCGTGCCCACTTTCAGCGCCGAGTCGTCCTGGCGCACCGAGAACTGCTTGAAATTGAAGGTCATCGCTACACGAAGCGTCCGTCGCTCATCGTGAGCACCCTGTCGCAGAGCCCGGCAAGCGCGGGGTCGTGGGTCACGATGACTATGGTCTGGCCGAGGCGGTCGCGCAGCTCGAAGAAGAGCCGGTGGATTTCCTCGCGCGTCGCCGAGTCGAGGTTGCCGGTAGGCTCGTCGGCGAAGAGGACGGCCGGCTTGTTGACTAGCGCACGCGCTAGCGCGACACGCTGCTGCTCACCGCCCGAGAGCTGCGAAGGCTTGTGGTCCGCTCGCTGCAAAAGCCCGACCTCGCCGAGGAGGGAGAGGGCTGCCTCGCGCGCCTCGCTGTGCCTGCGCCCTGCAATGAGGGCGGGAATCATCACGTTTTCGAGTGCGCTGAATTCCGGCAGGAGCCGGTGGGCCTGGAACACGAAGCCGATATTGGAGCCGCGGAAGGCTGCAAGCTCGTCCGAAGAGGCGGCGCCGGGGAAAATGGCCCGGCCGGCAATCGAAAGGCTGCCTTCGTCAGGCGTGGACAGAGCCCCGAGAATCTGGAGCAGCGTCGATTTGCCGGCGCCGGAGGCTCCGACAATGGAGACGATCTCCCCCTTCTCCACGTCGATATCGACTCCGCGGAGGACTTCCAGAGAGCCGAAGGACTTGCGTATTCCGCGTGCTTCGATGATGTTCATATGGTGCAAAGATAAGGTTTTTCCAAAAATTCTGACTATTTTTGTTTTCTTAAACGTAACCGCATTTATTATGAAAAGAACCACACTTGTCACGCTTTTCCTTGCCGCTTCGTTCATCCTTGCGGCAAAGGGCATCATTCCCTGCGCACAGTACCGTGGCTCGGAGGCCGCAACGCTTAAATCCGTTTCGGCGAAGAACTGC
>JAKSQA010000245.1 GCA_024404335.1 Mailhella sp. | reverse complement strand
CCAGCTTGTTGCACGGCCCCACCACGAAATCATCGAACGAATACTTGAACGTCTTGAAGACAGCGGGGCTGAACGTCCTGCGCGATGCGGCGACAATGAACGGCAGGTCAAGCTGCCGCCGCTCCTCCCTCTTCTCCGCACGCGGGTCGGGCTGCGTCTTTACGGAAGGGACGCCCTGCGCCGGTTCGGGAAGCTTCGTCTCCTTCCTGGCTGCGCTTTTCCGTACGGTGACCTTCACCGGGCCGCCGAGCACATCCCTCGCCGCCTCGGAAACCGTGTGGGTGAAAAGCTCGCGTATCCGGCTGACAAGGAAATCGTTGTCTGCCGACAGTCGGACCTCCCACTGCGCGGAAAGCGGCTGCGCGACAAGAGAGCCCTGCTCATTCCCATGAGCGGGGCTCTTCAGGCGCACGACATCGCCCCTGAGGGATTCAAAATAGATTTTGAAAGTCCCCTCGGGCAGGAGTTCGCGCAGCCTGTCGAGTATGGAAGACCACTGTTCCTTCATCGGACGGACCAACGCGGCTGGAGACAAAAACACCACAGGCAAAGGCATCAGTAAGTCGGTCGTAGAACGGCCGCCCGTCGCTTCGGCAGAAGCCTACCACAGATGATTTTTTTTACAACGGGGCAGGAACGCTTCCCGGACATGTAACAATCTGATTCTCCATGCCATTTCCTGCAGAAATTAATTTCTGCCTTTCTTTACGGCTCATCGGAGGGGCGGAAGACTCCATGTTCCGTCGGCACTGCCCCGACTGCCGGCACGGCATCCGGGTGCTCCGGAGATGGAAATATGCTCCGAGCGGAACGCCATTATTGACTTTGATTTTCAATATCTCTATCTTATGCGCGCCGGATATCCACACGCGGCCGTGCCCGGCAGTACGCACGGGCCGCTCTGTACGGCAGATCAGCGACGGGAGAAAATCTCATGCCCGAATTCAATATGCGACGGATGCAGCTCGGCACCAAAGCCGTCATCTCCAAGATAACCGCCCAGGGCGAGATGGGGCGCCGCATCCGCGACATGGGCCTGGTGCCCGGAGCCTCCGTCGAGGTCATCGGCAAGGCGCCGCTCCGCGACCCCGTCGCGCTCCGCGTCGCCGGATCCGCCGTCGCCCGCCGCAACAGCGAGGCCGACGACATCGCGGTCAGGACGGAGGACTGATGGCCTGCCCCATGTGCGAGAACACGGCGGGCACGCCCGTCTCCAGGCATGACGGCGGCGAGTGCATCCGCATCGCCCTTGCCGGCAATCCCAACTGCGGCAAGACATCGACTTTCAACAAGATCACCGGATCCAACCAGCACGTCGGCAACTACCCGGGCGTCACCATCGAGAAGAAGGAAGGCCGGGCGTCCGTCGGCGGCCGCAGCGTGCTCATGGTCGACCTTCCCGGCACCTATTCCCTCACCGCATATTCCCTTGAGGAGCGTGTGACCCGCGAGGTCCTCGCGCCGGACGACCCCGCCGAACGCCCGCGCGCCGTGATCGACGTCATAGACTCCGGCGTGCTCGAGCGCGGACTCTTCCTGGCCATCCAGATCAGGGAGATGGGGCTCCCCGTCGTCCTGGCATGCAACATGATGGACGAGGCCCGCAGGTCGGGAACCGTCATCGACCTCAGGAAGCTCTCCGACCTCTTCGGCGTCGAAGCCGTACCGACCTGCGCACGGACGGGCGAAGGCCTCGACGAGGCCATGCGGGCGGCCCTCGATGCCGCAGCCGCCCCCTGCTCCCCCATGGTCATCAGCTACGGCTCCGACCTTGATGCGGCCCTGCTCGACATGGTCCCCATCATCGAGAAGCGCGCCATCCTCACAGGCAAGTACCCGGCCCGATGGACGGCCATCAAGCTGCTTGAGGATGACGAGATCGTCCGCGGGCAGGTGTCCGCCTGCGATGCCGAGGCCGCGGAAAGGCTCGATGCGATCCGCGCGAAGCTCGCCGACCATCTGGCGAAGACCGAGGAAAGCACGCCCGAAGCCCTCATCTCCGACTACCGCTACGGCTACATCCACAGCCTGCTCAAGGGCGGCATCGTCAGAAAGAACACCGTCAAGGACCGGCTCGCGCTCACCGACTCGCTCGATAGACTGCTCACCAACGCTATACTCGGCCCGGTCATCATGGTCGGGGTGCTCTACCTCATGTTCCAGGTGACATTCAAGATCGGTGCCTATCCGCCGGGCTGGGTCGCAGCCGCGTTCGCATGGCTCGGCGGCCTCATCGAAGGA
>JAKSQA010000244.1 GCA_024404335.1 Mailhella sp. | reverse complement strand
CGTCACCTGGCTTCGATGGCTCGGCACCGCGTTCGTCGTCGGCTCCGCCGTCAGGCGCGGGGTGAGCGGGGGGCGGCGGCCGGTCGTGGCCGCGGCGGCCGGGGCCGCCTGTCGGGCGGATATCCGCACGACTCTTTCATAGACAGGGGGGGCGCTGGCTTCGCCACAGGGGAGATGCGCGGTGAAGGCGCCGTGCAAGATCAATCTCTTCCTGCTCATCACAGGCAGGAGGCCCGACGGCTACCATACGCTCTCCACGTTCTTCCTCCGCCTTCCGGAGCCGTTCGACAGGCTGTCGTTCTCGACGCCTGCCGGAAGGGATACGGGCATCAGGGTCTTCTGCAGCGAGCCGGGCGTCGATGCCGGGAACAACACGCCGACGCAGGCGCACCGCCTGTACGCCGAAGCGACGGGCTGGGCTCCTCCGATGGATGTGGTGCTCGAGAAGGGCATTCCGCACGGAGCCGGGCTCGGAGGCGCAAGCTCCGATGCCGCCGAGGTGCTCCGCCGGCTTCAGGAGACGGCTCCCGCCCCTCTCGGAGAGGACGGGCTGAACGCGCTGGCCGCGCGCATAGGCGCCGACGTGCCCTTCTTCCTCGGCGGCGAGGCCTGTCTGGCCGGGGGGATAGGCGACGAGCTCGTGCCGTTCCCGCCGGAAACGGAGGGCATGTACTGCGTTCTGGCATGCCCCGGGGTCGGCGTTCCGACTCCTTGGGCCTATGCCGCATGGGATGCAGAAAAGGTGCCATTTTCCTTGACAGCTGAGGAGAAGGCAGATAAGAATAACCGTTCAAGTTACCGATGGTTATATGGTAGGAACGACTTCGAACCCGTGGTCTTCGCCGCTCATCCGGAGCTTGCTTCGGTAAAAGCCCTGTTAATCCGGCATGGTGCCGTATATGCAGGCATGAGCGGAAGCGGATCGTCGCTGTTCGGGCTCTACACCGCAAGGCGTGAGGCCGAACAAGCTGCGGAGCAGATACGGGAGCTTGCCTCCCCCGTCCGCGTGTACGGCCCCCTCGAGCTCTGAAGCATCCTTCGCTTCGGTAGCGTTGGGGTGTAGCCAAGCGGTTAAGGCAGCGGGTTTTGGTTCCGCCATCCGAAGGTTCAAATCCTTTCGCCCCAGCCATTACGCACTTAGGTCCGGGCTGGCCCGGTCTTGAAAAATTTTACGGGAAGGCATGCCTTATGTACGGCGATCTCAAAATTCTCCCTGGTACGGCCAATCCTCAGCTGGCGACGGATATCTGCGACCATCTCGGATGCTCTCTCACGCCTGCGCTCTGCACGACCTTCAGCGACGGCGAGCTCCGTGTCGAAATCGGCGCGAGCGTCCGCGGGCACGACGTGTTCGTCGTACAGTCCACCTGCCCCCCCACCAACAAGTCGCTGATGGAGCTCTGCCTCATCCTCGACGCCCTCAAGCGTGCGAGCGCCGGCAGGATCACCGCCGTCATCCCCTATTTCGGATACGCCCGTCAGGACCGCAAGGTCAGCCCCCGCGCTCCTATCAGCGCCAAGCTCGTTTCCGACTTCCTGACCGTGGCGGGCGCCCAGCGCATCGTTACCGTCGACCTGCATGCCGGCCAGATCCAGGGCTTCTTCAACTGCCCCGTCGACAACCTGTATGCCCGTCCGGTCCTGCTCAAGAAGCTGAGCGCGCTTTCCGGCGACCTCGTCATGGTCTCCCCCGATGCGGGCGGCGTGGAGCGTGCCCGTTCCTTCGCCAAAAAGATGGACGCCAGCCTCGCCGTCATCGACAAGCGCCGCGACCGTCCCAACCAGGTCGCCGAGATGCACATCGTCGGTGACGTTGCCGGCAAGACGGCCGTCCTCGTCGACGACATGATCGATACCGCCGGCACCATCTGCACGGCCGCCAACATCCTGATGGAAGGCGGCGCCAAGGAAGTGTACGCATGCGCCACGCATGCCGTGCTCTCCGGCCCCGCGTGCGAACGCCTGAATGCCGCTCCCTTCAAGGAGATCATTGTGTCCGATACCATTCCGCTCGGAGAACATGCCGCCCAGTGCGACAAGCTCCGTGTGGCTTCCATCGCCGGTGTGCTCGCCAAGAGCATCCGCAACATCCACGACGGCTCTTCCGTAAGCGCCCTGTTCTGATTAGGGCCTGAAGACGACATATCGTGCCGCGCCCCGTCCGACGCGAGACGGCCAATAAGGAGACATATCATGGCTGACATGAAGAACTGCTCTTCCTTCTCCGTTTGCAGCCTCTCC
>JAKSQA010000243.1 GCA_024404335.1 Mailhella sp. | reverse complement strand
CTCCGGCGGGCAGTTCCGCTACCCGGCGAAGTACGCCGTCACCGTCCACGAGCGCGCCGGCGTGCTGGAGGCATGGTCGAAGTTCCTCTTCTCGTCCAGGGAGCGCCCCGAGCCTCCGCGCCCCGTCCCCTCGGCCCGCATCGACCTGCGTACGCTCGACCGGTCACGCGACTTCATCGTCTGGTTCGGGCATTCCTCGTTCCTCCTGCAGCTTTCCGGCCGGAGGATCCTGACCGACCCCATCTTCAGCGGCTGCGCCTCCCCCGTACCCTTCACGGTGCGCGCCTTCGCGGGATCGGACCGATACTCCGCCGACGACATGCCCGACCTGGACTGCCTCGCCATCTCGCATGACCACTGGGACCATCTGGACCACGAGACGGTCAAGGCCCTCCTCCCCCGCACCGCATCCGTCGTCACCACGCTCGGCACGGGCTCGCATCTGCGGGCCTGGGGATGCCCTGAGGAAAAGCTCACGGAGCTCGACTGGTGGGAAAGCGCCGACCTCGGCGGCGGCTTCAGGATCCACGCGGTGCCCTCACGGCACTTCTCCGGCCGCGGATTCACGCGCAACCGCACGCTCTGGGCCGGATTCGTCTACGATTCCCCGCGGCGCCGCATCTTCTATTCCGGCGACGGCAGCTACGGCCCCCACTTCCGCGAAATCGGCGAGCGATTCCCCGGCATCGGGGCGGCGCTGATGGAATGCGGGCAGTACAACGTCACCTGGCCCGATGTGCACATGATGCCCGAACAGACGCTTCAGGCGGCGCTCGACCTCGGAGCCCGGGCGCTCATGCCCGTCCATGCGGGGAAGTTCGTCCTCTCCACGCATCCGTGGGACGAGCCCTACATACGCCTCTCCGCCGCCCTGGAATCCCTCCGCCTCAATGAAAGCGGCGCGGATGCGGCAACGACGGCCCCGCGGCTCCTCACACCCTACATCGGCGCCCCGCTGGACCTCGACACGGCCGACTCCGGAGAAAACCCGACAAGGGCATGGTGGAAGGATCTGTCATAAGGCCCGCGGGCATACTCAGCAGGCGGGCCGGCAGCCCTCAAGCATCCGCCTGAGCTCCCCGACATCCGACGCGAACGCGGCGGCGCCCGCCTGCTCGAGCTCGCTCCTGCTGCCGAAGCCGTACCCGACGCCTATGGTCGGGATCCCGTGCCGGGCCGCGCCGACGACGTCGTAGCTCCTGTCACCGACCATGAAGGCATCAGGCGGACGCCTCGTGATGCCGAGGCCGTCCATGGCGAAGGCGATGACCTCCGCCTTGTCCACGCGGGTCTCCTCCACATCGCCCCCGGCGATGAAGGCGAAGCTCTCCGCCATGCCGAACCGCTCAAGTATCTGCCTGGCGAACACCTCGGGCTTCGAGGTGGCAAGCACCAGCTTCCTTCCCGACGCCTTCAGGTCGGCAAGCAGCTCGCGGATGCCCGGATACGGCACGTTCTGCAGCACGCCCACAGGGGCGTAGTATTCCTGGAAAAAGGCTATGGCCTTCTGCGCATCGTCCCTGCCGAACCCGTAGAAGCGCATGAACGACTCGCGCAGCGGCGGGCCGATGAAGGCAAGCAGGCTGCTCCTGTCCTCCACGGTGATGCCGAACCGCGACAGGGCGTGGCTCACCCCCGAGGTGATGCCCTCCGACGGGTCGGTGAGCGTTCCATCGAGGTCGAAGAAAAGATATTCGCACGCTTCCGGTCCGTTCATCGTCCGCTCCTTTTCTCTCCGCATACGACCAGCGTCAGTGCCGTAAGGATGACGGCGCAGGTCCCCGCCTTGAGCAGGCCTATCTCCTCGCCCGTGACGAAATGGCTGAGCAGCATGCCCACGATGGGGCTCGCGTAGTCATACGATATGGCGACGGCCGTTCCGGTGTTGGCAAGCAGCCAGAAGTAGCATGCGTATGCGGTTATGCCGCCGAACATGATGAGCACGCACAGGGATGTCCACCCTTCGGCCGTAACGGCCGGCCAGTCGCACCGCTCGCCCAGCATAAGGCTGACGGCCAGCAGCTGCAGCCCGCCTGTCATGAGCATCAGCGCCGTGGACTGCATGACGGTGAGCCTGCTTCTGCCCGCGGTGCGCTTCGAGACGAACGACCCGGCGACCCAGCCCGCTATGTTGAGGGCGATGCAGACCATGCCGAAGGCGGAGCCCGCCCCCACGCTTCCCTGCTGCACGCCGAGCGTCATGGCGCCGGCAGAGCCCAGCAGAAGCCCGGCGCACTGCATGCCCGAGGGCCGCTTCGCGCCGAAGAC
>JAKSQA010000242.1 GCA_024404335.1 Mailhella sp. | reverse complement strand
TGCATGGGGGTGACGTTGTCGGAGGTGGCGCTGCCGCCGACCGCGCCGCAGCCGAGGGTGAACGCCGGGAAGAGTCCGGAGGTCAGGCCCACGCCGCTGTGGGTGGAGGGGGAGTTCACCACGATGCGGGAGACGGGCTTCTTGTGGCCGAACTCACGCACGACCTGGTCGCTGGGGGTATGGATGGAAAGGGTGTGGCCCTTGCCCATGTTGTGCAGGAGAGCCTTGCAGAGCTCGCAGGCCTCATTCCAGTCCTCAACGACATAGAAGCCGATGAGGGCGGTGAGCTTCTCCTTGGAGAAGGGGTACTTGGGGCCGACGCCCTTCTCGTCGGAAACGAGGAGCTTCGTGCCTTCGGGGATCTGGATGCCGGCGATCTTGGCGATCGTCTGGGCGTCGCGGCCGACGATGGCGGGGTTCATGGAGCCGTTGCCGCGTTCCATTATAGCCTTCACCTTGGCAAGGTTCTCGCCTTCGAGGAAGAAGCCGCCATGGGCGGCGACGGACTTGCGGACCTGGTCGGCGATGCAGGCATCGACGACGATGGACTGCTCGGAGGCGCAGATGGTGCCGTTGTCGAAGGTCTTGCTGGCGAAGATCTTGGTGACGGCGTCCTCGATGTCGGCGGAGCGCTCGATGTAGGCGGGCACGTTGCCGGGGCCCACGCCGAGGGCGGGGGTGCCGGAGCAGTACGCGGCCTTGACCATGCCGGGGCCGCCGGTGGCGAGGATGAGGTCGGCGATCTTCATGAGCTCGGCGCTGCCTTCCATGGTGGGCGTGGTGATGACGCCGACGAGGTCGGGATTGGCGCCGCAGGACTTGATGGCTTCCTTCACGGTCTCAACGGCCTTGACGGTGCAGTTCTTCGCGGTGGGATGAGGCGTGAAGACGATGGCATTGCCGGCCTTGAGGGCGATGAGGCTCTTGTAGAAGACAGTGGAGGTGGGGTTCGTGGAGGGCACGACGCCCGCGATGACGCCGACGGGGACGGCCACTTCCAGGACCTTGGAGGCGCGGTCTTCGCCGAGGACGCCGACGGTCTTCATGTCCTTGATGGCGGCGTAGACGCCGCGGGTGGCGAGAAGGTTCTTGATCTTCTTGTCCTGGGGCTTGCCGTAGCCGGTCTCCTCATGAGCCATCTGGCCGAGTTCCTCGGCCTTGGCGGCGCCTGCGTCGCAGATGGCCTTGCAGATGGCGTCGACACGGGCCTGGTCGAACGTGCTGTATTCGGCCTGGGCCGCACGGGCGGCGCGCACAAGGGAACGGGCTTCCTGAATGGATAGCAGATCCTTGTCTACCATTTATTCACTCCTCAATTATCTGACGGCGCCCTGGATGGCCGCTATCAGCGTTTTCCTGTCGGCGGCTGCTATTGCCTTCTCGTCGAGGCCGATGCCCTCGACGGTGCGGGCGAGCTGGCGAAGCCGGGCCAGGGACATGGTATTAAGACGTGCGGAGACCGGCGCAGCCTTGTCTCCTTCCGTTGCTGCCGGGGATTCCTTCTGAGAAGGGGCAGGCGCCTGAGCCGCCGGGGCCTTTTCAGCTGCTGCGGCGGGAGCGGCAGGGGCCGCGGGTGCCTTCGGGGCGGGAGCAGGAGCCGGAGCCGGAGCGGGGGCATTGGGGCCGCCGTCTTCGGTGCCGAGCTTCAGGACCGAGGCAAGTTCCAGATCGGGCCTGGGAATCACATGTGCGGAAACGAGTCTTCCGTTGCCTTCGACCTGCTGGACGCGTTCGCGCCCTGCCTGGACGGCCGCCTGGACTGCGGAGACCTCGCCTGCCACGGTGATGGTTATGAGACCGGCGTCGGCCGAGTTCCTTTCAAGAAGATAGACGTCGGCGGTCTTGAGCATGGTGTCTGCCGCCTCAATGGCTCCGACAAGTCCGTAGGTTTCTATAAGTCCCAGTGCGAGCACGATGCCCTCCTGAATTATGCGGGAAGGATGCCGTGGGAAAACAGGCATCCCTTTTTGCTTTATTGTGCATCTTTCGGCGCTGCCATGTCAAGACGGATTGGCGGAATAGGGCTGATAAAAAAAGGAAATGCCGCATGGCTTCGTTCTTTTCTTTCAAAATGATGCAAAAATCTATCGTAAGAATTAAAAAATCTCTATAACTTTTGCCTCAATCCAATAGTACAATTTAACTTTTCCAGTCTATAAAAGATGAATTCATGTCTTTAAACACTAAAAAATGCCATATTCCATATGCTGATAGAATTTTGTATCAGAGTATTTGTTCCGTAATTAGCGTGCGGATTTGCATATTATGCAAAATTGCATA
>JAKSQA010000241.1 GCA_024404335.1 Mailhella sp. | reverse complement strand
CAGGCGCTCGAAGTGCGCATCCTGCTCAACAAGCGCCAGCTCGACAGCCTTGCCGGCGTGCTGCAGGACGTGCTGAGGGCTGGCCAGGAGAACCAGGTGAGCGGTGATGACTTCTTCACCTCGCTGCAGGCCGCATCGGCCGCGGCTTCCCGCGACCCCGACATGCTTTCCGGCATCGATTCGCTGGCGGAATCCGGCCTCATACCCGAGTTCCTCGCGGGCCTTCCGTACCACAGCCAGCTCATGGACATGAGCAACGACCTGTGGGCCAGCTGGGGGCCTGACGAACAGGACGCCTTCCTCACCCGGCTCGAGGCCAAGATCAGAGCCTACGCCAGCATCCATGACAACTCCGAGCTCTGGGTAGCCCTCAACCAGGGCGACGACCCCTCGGAATACGTGGCCCCCATCCAGCTGGAGCTCATGCCGTGAGAACATGCCTCTCCATACGCGGCCTTGCCGTGAGGCGCGAGAAGAACGGCTCGCGCTTCACGCTGGCCGTGCCTTCGCTTGACGTGCGCCGCGGCGAGATGCTGGCCGTGCTCGGCCCGAGCGGATGCGGCAAATCCACGCTGCTCGACGTGCTGGCGCTCATACTGCGTCCCACGGAGGCGGAGCGCTTCGTCCTGTGCGACGGGGATGGGGAGACCGACCTCTTCCGCGCATCGGAGGGAGCGCTTGCCGCGCTGCGCGGCGGCCGCATAGGCTATGTGCTGCAGTCCGGCGGACTGCTCTCCTTCCTTTCCGTGCGCGACAACATCCTGCTGCCCGGCCGGCTCCTGGGCAGGAGCGATGCCGATCTGCTGCCCGTGCTCGACTACCTTGCCGGACGGCTCGGCATCGAAGGGCAGCTCGCCAAGAAGCCGGGGAGCCTTTCGGGTGGGCAACGGCAGCGCGTGGCCATAGCCAGGGCTGTCATCGGCACGCCTCCGCTCGTCTTCGCCGACGAACCCACCGCCGCCGTGGACCAGGAGACCGCGCATGAGATCTGCGATGTGTTCCGTTCGGTGGCGAAGGAGCTCGATACGGCGCTTGTTGTGGTCAGCCACGACAGGCCGCTCATGAAACGCTTCTGCGACAGGGTGCTTTCCTTTGAGGTGTGCAGGCATTCCGCCTGCGATGTGGAATCGCGGACATTCGAAGCGGTCAGGGAGGACGTATGAACGGCGGCGCAACTGCACCCGGATCTGCCTTCGCAGCCTGCTCCGTGGCGCCCGTGAAGCCCGCCCTGGAAAAGGCCCCCGCCCCTTCGGGGTGGACGCGGGCCGGCGAGGGGGCACGGCTCGCCGTGGCCGACGTGGTTCACGAGTGGCGGATGAGCCTGTGTCTGATGCTGGCGGTGGCGGCCATCGCGGCGCCGCTCCTGCTTTTCTTCGGCCTGAAGAACGGCACCATGGAGACGCTCCGCATGCGGCTCCTCGAGAACCCCGTGAACATGGAGGTCATCCCCAATACGGAGAAGCTGCTCGACGCGGCCTGGTTCTCCCGCTGGTCCTCCGACCCGCGCGTGGCCTTCGTGGTGCCCCATACCCGGCGCCTTTCGGCCCAGGCCGACCTCCGCGTGGAGGGGGCGCGCACGCCCGGGAAACGCATGGACCTGCGGCCCACGGGCCCCGGCGACCTCCTGCTTTCCCGCAGCGGCTGCGCCGATGCCGCGCCCGACACCCTCGTGTTGACGGCCAGGGCGGCCGAGCAGCTCAAGGCTTCGGCCGGATCCCGCGTGGAGCTGCTCGTCAGCCGCGACGCCGGCCGCGTGAAGGGCAGACATGTGTTCACCGTGGCGGGCGTGCTGCCCGTACAGGCCTCTGCCGTGGCTGCGGCCTACCTTCCCCTCGCCCAGCTTGAGATGGTCGAGGCCTTCAAGGACGGACGCGCCGTTCCTGAATTCGGGTGGCCGGGCACCGATCCCGCCGCCTACCCCGTCCTCGACTCCATGCAGCTCGTGACGGCGAAGGAGCTCGACCCGCTGCGCGAAGCGCTCCTCCTTGAGAACACAGGATTTTCCTCCCTCAAGAACACGTCTGCCGAAAGTCTTCCGGAAGCGCTGAAGGGCCGTGCGTCCTATGTGCTTTCCACGCGTGGCACGCCTGCGGGCGCCGACAACGTCAGGGCCGTGCGTGAGAAGATGCGCGGCGGCGACTTCCTCATGATGCCCCTTTCGTCGGGCCTCCGCATCTCAATAGGCGGCGCCACCCTCACGGCTCAGGCCGCCGCTGCAGTGGACCGCACCACACCCGGCAGCACACCCCCCGGCGACGCCGCCCCCCGGCCCACCCTCCACC
>JAKSQA010000240.1 GCA_024404335.1 Mailhella sp. | reverse complement strand
TTCGGCCGTGTCGCGTGCGTGGGAATGGCAGGTGTGCGTATGAAGGTCGACGCGTATCATCAGTTCACCTCGTTCCGGCATGGCCGGATTGGTTTCCATACAACCGTAATGATAAGACATGGATGACATCCCCGCAAGGACGGGGAGGGGTATTTCTTAAAAAGGCTTGCGGAAAAGTCCCGCGGATTATATGATGAAGCAAATTCCCGCCGTATCGGCTGGAGCAATACATCGGAGGCGCATCATGGATTTCCTTTTCTTCTTTGCCGGCATCGCCGCCGTTGCCTGTGCACTGACCTATCTTAAATACAGCAGCCCCAACAAGAAGCACGACTGATAGCTTTCGGAAGGGGGCTCTGCCGAGGGCTCATTGCGCCCTGGGGCTCCTCCGTATGGCAGCCGCTCATGCTCCATATCGTCCTCTATCACCCTGAGATTCCGCCGAACACGGGCAATATCGCCCGTCTCTGTGCCGGAACGGGGACAAAGCTCCATCTCATCGAGCCCCTCGGCTTCAGCCTCGACGAAAGCAGGCTGCGCAGGGCGGGGCTTGACTACTGGCCTCACGTCGACCTGACGGTATGGCCCGATCTTGCGTCGTACCTTGCCGATGACGGGAAGGGCAGGCGTCTCGTGGCCACGAGCGCGCGAGGCGGGGAGGCGGTGCACCGCTTCGCCTTCACCCCCTACGACAGCCTGCTGTTCGGGCCTGAATCCACAGGGCTTCCTCCCGAGGTGAAGGCCATGGCCTCAGGCCGTCTGCGCATCCCTACGAAGAACTGCATACGGAGCCTTAACCTTTCGACGTCGGCCGGGATCATCCTGTATGCCGCGCTTGCCGACCTGGGAGCCCTTGATGTCTGGCAGGCCTGAGGCGGCGGCTTCCATGCGCGCGTGGAGACCTATGCGCGGCATGTCGGCGCTGCTGTGCTGTGCGGCAGCCGCATGCCTTGCGCTCCTGCCCTGCTCCGCCGCATCCGCCGCCTTCACGGAGAGCGGTGAAGCCTCCTGGTACGGCCCGTGGCACCACGGGAAGACGACTGCGAACGGCGATGCCTTCGACATGGTCGCCAACACGGCGGCGCATAAGACGGTGCCGCTCGGCACGCTCATCCGTGTGCGCAGCGCAAAGGGCGGCAGGAGCATCATAGTCCGCGTGAACGACCGCGGCCCCTATTACCGCGACCGCATCCTCGATCTTTCCTATGGCGCCGCAGACAGGCTGGGGATTGACGGCGTCGGCATGGTGAGCATAGAGGCCGTGAGCGACAAGCGGGGCAGGCTGCTCGACCGCAGCAGCAGGCTCTATGTCCGTCTCGGAATGTACGCCCCTGCGCCTGGAGATGTCGACCGCAGCCTGGGCCGCCTCATCCGCACGGGCATGTATGAGGCGATGACGCTCCTCAGGAAAGGCATGGACAGCCTGGCGCTGGGCCCGTACGAGTCGTTCACCGATGCCCAGTCCGCGCTTGTAAGGATAGGCACCATCTTCCCCGAGGCGAGCATCATGCTTGCCCGGGAGTCGGAGATGCCCCCCGCGTCCCCTGTGCCTGCGGATTAGCGCTGCAGCTCGCTCCAGAGCGCGGCGGCAGCCCTTAGGGCACTGCCCGGCTCTCCGCAGAGCGTCCTCAGCTCTTCGGTATCCTTTCTCATCGTTTCGAGTATTCCGGGGTTTTCCAGCCAGCTTCCCATCCTTTCGGCAAGCGGTTCCGCATCGGCGGCCTTCTCGATATGCTCGGGGAAGGCGCATCGGTTGAGTATGAGGTTGGTGAGGCTGATCCATCTGACCTTGAGCATGTGGGTGGCGACCCAGTAGGAGAGGGGGGAGACCTTGTAGGCCACAAGGGTGGGCACGCCGGCTAGGCCGGTCTCAAGCGTCGCCGTGCCGGAGGCCGCGAGGATGAATTCGCAGGACCGCATGAAGCGGTACCGTCCTTCGGGATTCTCGATGACAAGGGGCACGCTGCTGCTCCAGAGGCTGCGCAGGCGCTCCTCCGTGAAGTTTCCGGAGCGGATGCAGTGGAACGTGAGTCCGGGGAAGCGTTCCGCAAGCAGCGAGGCTGCCCGGGAGAACTCGGGGAGGAGCGATTCGATCTCCTTGCGCCTGCTGCCGGGCATGAGCCCGATCCTGCCCTTGACGGGGGATATCTCCTTTATGGATTCGTAGTCCACCAGGTCGACAAGGGGGTTGCCCACATAGGTGACCTCCATGCCGTGGCTTCTGTAGAAGCCGACCTCGAACGGAAGGATGGAGAAGATGCGGCGCACATGCTCCCTGAGGAACTTCACGCGG
>JAKSQA010000024.1 GCA_024404335.1 Mailhella sp. | reverse complement strand
CCCCCATCACCTTCGACCCCATGAACCATGTCTATCTGCGCCTCGGCGAAGCCGTCGGCAGGGCCTTCGGCGAAGGCAGGAAGATCGGGTAGCATACGAAACCATGCGGAAACACGGAAGGCCCGGAAATTCCGGGCCTTCCGTCCATATTCCACTGCAGGCATGACGTCCGAAGACCGTCTGCCCGCATGAAGCTCCGAAGCCGCTGAAGGAGTCATTTTATGATTGCAGCTACGGCAATAAGCAATGTGCTGGAACTGATAAGCAGGAAATCGGATGAGCTCATCCTGCTCCTGTCGATGAAGATAGGCAACGGATATTCCTATGATGAAACGAAGCGGATACTGATCGCATTCCTGCTGGCTGCCGCCTGCGTCATGATATATTTTCTGGCGAAGAAGATGAAAAACAAGCGGAAGAGCAATCCGTTTCATTTCACCGATTTCAGCAGATTCGACGACATGAACGGGAAATAGGCCCATCACCTGCACGCCGCGGCCGCACCGTTCAGGAACGGCAACCCGTCCAATGCCCGGTCATGGCGGCGGATGGGCGCATCATGCCCCGGGCAGCGGGTACCTTCCGCAGGTGAACTTCGCCCCCTCGGGGCAGTAGCCGAGCCTCTCGCAGTGCGCGCCGGCCTTCTCGAAGACCTCGGGCAGCACCCCGCGGCAGAGCCTGAGCATGGTGCGGGCCACGCCGCGTATCTCCCACTGGGCGCGGGAGCAGCAGCGGTGCTCGAAGAAATTCAGCAGGGCCCTGCAGTTCATGGTGACGACGATGTTGGAGGCCGCGGCCTGCGGCAGCACGAAGCGCGCATCCTCTTTGGCGGAGGAGCCCCTGCCGTCGGCCTCAAGGAGGGCCTTGATGTCGGCATACGCGCTCCCCACCTCGGCGATGAACCGCTCAAAGCGCTCGCGGGCCGCCGGATTCGCCGCAATGGCGGGCGGCAGCACATAGTCCATGTTCGAGGCGTCGACATAGCGCTGGCTCTGCTGCGAGTAGCTTGCGATGCGGTGCCTCACCAGCTGGTGCGTCAGCGCGCGGGAGACGCCCGACACCGCGAAGGTGAACGTCACATGCTCTATGGGGCTGGCATGGCCCGAGGCTATGGTGCTGCGCACGAAGTCGGCCTGCTTCTCCCTCGGAATGCCGCCGGCCAGAAGCTCGGGCCACATGTCGGCGGCCTCGCCCGCATAGTAGCACTGACGGAACGCCGCATAGATCACGGCAAGGGGATCGGGCGTATGGGCCAGGAGTTCGACCCTTGCTTTCGTTTCGGGCATGCTCGCCACCTCACTCGGAACCGGGAACGCACGCCCGGGAAAATGTTCTGCGCCCTGACGCGCCGGTGCGCCTGCAGGCCATGCGACGGATACGGCCGCCCGCTACACCAGGCTGCCCTGCCCCGTGTTTCCGCCGGGCATGCGGTTCAGGTGCCTGTACGCCTTGGGCGTAGCCACTCGGCCGCGCGGCGTGCGGTTGAGGTAGCCGCACTGGATGAGATAGGGCTCGTATATGTCCTCGATGGTGCGTATCTCCTCGGAGCACGCCACGGCCAGCGTCTTCACGCCTACGGGGCCGCCGTTGAAGTGGTCGATCAGCAGCGTGAGGATGCGGCGGTCCATCTCGTCAAGCCCGGCCTCGTCCACATCAAGACGGGAAAGGGCGCTGCGGGACTGTTCGGCGTCAACCACCCCGCTGCCGTAGACCGCGGCGAAGTCGCGCAGGCGGCGGAGCAGCCTGTTGGCTATGCGCGGCGGCCCGCGCGAGCGGCTTCCGTTCAATGATGCGCCGACCACCGAGATCTCCACGCCGAGTATGCGCGCGGAGCGCCTGACCACGAGCGCCAGCTCCTCGGGCGTGTAGAACTCGAGCCTGCTTATGATGCCGAATCGGTCGCGCAGCGGCGAGGAGAGAAGCCCCAGCCGGGTGGTGGCCCCCACGAGAGTGAACGGCTCGATATCGAGCTTGACGGTCCGGGCGGCAGGCCCCTGGCCGATGATGAGGTCGAGCGTGTAGTCCTCCATGGCGGGGTACAGCACCTCTTCCACGCTGATGGGCATGCGGTGGATCTCGTCGACGAAAAGGATGTCGTGCCGGGAAAGGTTCGTGAGTATCGCGGCGAGGTCGCCGCTGCGCTCAAGCACGGGGCCCGACGTCGTCACAAGGTTCACGCCCAGCTCCGCCGCCATGATGCGTGCCAGCGTCGTCTTGCCGAGGCCCGGGTTGCCGTAGAAGAGGACATGGTCCATCGACTGCCCGCGTTCCTTCGCGGCGTTGAGATACACCCGCAGATTGGAGCGGAGCTCCTCCTGCCCTATGAAATCCTCCAGGCGCTGGGGGCGTATCGTCTCCTCAGCGGAATCGGGCATCATGCCCTTCGGTGCGAACTCCGCCATGCGCTACCTCCCCGCCGCCAGCTTCTTAAGCGCCGCGCGCAGAGCCTCGCCCACGCCGAGGTCGGCATCGGCGGCCAGCACGTCTCGCAGTATGGGCGCCACGGCGTCCTCATCGTATCCGAGATTGGCAAGTCCGGTGAGGGCGTCGCGGTAGACCGAGGAATTTGCAGCCTGAGGCGCCTGTGCGCCCGAGGGGGAGACAGAGCCGGGCTTGAGCCTGTACTTCATGTCGAGGAATATCTGCTGGGCAGTCTTCTTGCCTATGCCGGGCACGCGCGTGAGGCCGGAGGCATCATCATCAAGCACCATGCGGCGCAGGTCGTCGGGCCTGTACTGGGAAAGGATGGCCATGGCCGTCCTTGCGCCGACCCTGTTGATGCCCACAAGCACGAGGAAGGTCTGGCGCTCGTCCCACGTGGGGAATCCGAAGAGCTCCTGCGCATCCTCGCGGACGATCATGCAGGTATGGAAGGCGGCCCTGCCGCCCCTTGCGGGCAGGCCGCCCAGCGCGTGCTCGGGCAGGAAGACCTCATACCCCACGCCGCCTGCCGTGACCAGCACGCAGCCGTTCTCCGTGCGTTCAAGCACGCTTCCTTCTATATAGGCGATCATCCGCCGCTCCTGCTTGGAAATTCCGGTGCGCGGCGGCCATACCGCACGAAGCGGGGCGCACGGCACCGCTTTGCCAGATACCATAAAAGACTTCCGTCGGCAAGGAACCCCTTCCCCGGAGACGGGCGGGAAGGCTCTCAGACGTGTACCGCAGCCTGCCCTCTTGACCCCTTCGGAGGAATCGCTATCATCGCCCCGAAAGGCGGGCATCATGGCGGAAAACTTCCTACATTTCATGGCTGACCTCGCGGAGCGGCGCATCGCCCGCGCTGCGGAGGAAGGCGCATTCGACAACCTTCCCGGCATGGGGAAGCCGCTGGACCTTGAGGACGACTCCCAGGTGCCGGAGGAGCTCCGCATGGCCTACAAGGTGCTCAGAAACGCAGGGTACGTCCCCCCGGAGATCGCCGACAGGAAGGAGCTCGAGAGCATCCTCGACCTGCTGGAGCGCTGCGACGCCGACGGCGCCGAGAAGCTGAGGCAGATGCGGAAGCTCGGCGTCATCCTCATGCGCATGACCGGCCGCCGCGGACGATCCGTCGGCATCAGCGACGGAGACCCCTATTATGAGAAGATCGTACGCCGCATCACGCTTCTGAAGAAGAAGCCGCAGCCCCAGCGGGCCGGCGGATACCCGGAGCCATCATGAGTTTCAAGAAACTGCCCCCGAGGACCTGCATCCATATCGAAGGCGCACGCCAGCACAACCTGAAGAACGTCGACGTCGACATCCCGCGTGACGAGCTCGTCGTCGTATGCGGCCCCTCAGGCTCCGGCAAGTCCACGCTCGCCTTCGACATCGTCTATGCCGAGGGGCAGCGTCGCTATGTGGAGTCGCTCTCCACCTACGCGCGCATGTTCCTCCCCAAGATGGACAAGCCTCTCGTCGACAAGATAGAGGGCCTCTCGCCGGCCATATCCCTTGAGCAGCAGACCACGGCCCACAACCCGCGCTCCACCGTGGGCACCGTCACCGAGGTCTACGACTTCCTCCGCGTCTTCTTCGCAAGGCTGGGCAAGGTGTACTGCACCAAATGCGGCGCCCCCATCGAGGCGAGGGCCTCCGACGAGATCATCGCCGACGTCATGTCCATGCCCGAGGGGCAGCGCATCATACTCATGGCCCCGCTTGTCGAGCTCCAGAAGGGCACCCACGCCGACAGGTTCAAGAAGCTGCGCGCCGAAGGCTTCGCCAGGGTGCGCGTATCCACGCTCGGCGAGGAGCCCCGGATACTCGACCTCAACGACATCCAGCCGCTCGACAAGAACAGAAAACATTCCATTGACCTTGTCGTGGACCGCCTTGTCATCCGCCCCGACATGCGCACCAGACTTGCCGACTCGGTCGAGCTGGCCCTCCGGCACGGGCGGGGCCGCATCATCGTGAGCGTACCCGGAGAGCCCGACATCGTGCATGCCACCGACTCCGTCTGCCCCCGCTGCAAGGTCTCGGCCCCCGTACCCTCCCCGCAGCTCTTCTCCTTCAACAGCCCGCAGGGCGCCTGCACCCAGTGCCTCGGCATCGGCACCGTGGTGGCCTTCGACGAGGGGCTCATCGCCCCCGATGAGAGCCTTTCCCTCAAAAAGGGCGCCCTCGCCCCCTTCTCCTCCCCGTATTTCATGGCGAAGATCGGCAAGGCGCTCGAGGCGCTCGGCGAACGCCAGGGCTTCACGCTCGACACGCCGCTGAAGGACTTCTCCCCCAAAGCCCGCAGGGCGCTCTTCAACGGCGAGCCCGGCGGCGTCACCAGGACGGGCAGCCTGCGCAGAAACTTCATGGGCGGCACATCCCTGGGCCGCGACGGAGATACGGAGACGCTCTCGACCGCCCACTGGCCCGGTGTCATGTACCTCCTTGAGCAGCGCATGAAGCGCGGCGACGCCTGGAGCGACATCCTGAGCCGCTACAGCTACGAGGTGGAATGCCCGACATGCCGCGGCACGAGGCTCCGCGAGGAGGCCCTCTTCGTGCGCGTCGACGGGGTGGACATCGAGCAGTTCTGCCGGCTCCCCATCGAGAAGGCGCTGGAATGGATAAGAACGCGCACCTTCGGCGGAAGGCACGCCGTCATCGCCGAGCCGCTCGTCAAAGAGCTCACCTACCGGCTCGGATTCATGGTGAGCGTAGGCCTGGAATACCTCACGCTCGGCCGCTCCATGACCACGCTTTCCGGCGGCGAGGCCCAGCGCATCCGCCTCGCCGCCCAGCTCGGATCGGGGCTCGTGGGCGTGACCTATGTGCTCGACGAGCCCTCCATAGGCCTGCACCCCCGCGACAACGAGCGGCTCGTCGCCACGCTCAGGAGCCTCCAGAAGCGGGGCAACACCGTGCTTGTCGTCGAGCACGACGAGGCCACCATCCGCGAGGCCGACACCGTGCTTGAGATGGGCCCCGGCTCGGGATCCCAGGGCGGCGAGCTGGTCTTCGCCGGCACGGTGAAGGAGCTGCTGGAAAGCAGCACCTCGCTCACGGCGGCATATCTGCGCGGCGACATGAAGGTGCCCATGCCCGAGGTCCGGAGGCGCTCGTCGCGCTTCCTCACCCTGCGGGGCGTGACGACCAACAACCTCAAAGACATCGACTGCGCCATCCCCCTCGGAACGCTGACCTGCGTGACCGGCGTCTCCGGCTCCGGCAAGAGCTCGCTCGTGCTCGACACGCTCTACCGCCGCGTGGCCAGGCACTGCGGGCTCCGCACCGAGCAGCCCGGCCCCATGCGCGCCATCGAGGGCCTTGAGGAGATAGAGCGCATCGTGGCCATCGACCAGACCCCCATCGGTCGCACCCCGCGCTCCAACCCGGCCACCTACACCAAGGTCTTCGACGAGATCAGGAAGATCTTCGCCATGACACCCGACGCGCGCAAGCGCGGCTACACCGCCAGCAGGTTCAGCTTCAACGTCGCCGGCGGCCGCTGCGAGACCTGCAAGGGCGACGGGCAGATCCGCGTGGAGATGCACTTCCTCCCCGACATATTCGTCACCTGCGACGTCTGCAAGGGAAGGCGCTTCAACCACGAGACGCTCGAAGTGCGCTACAGGGACCTCAACATCTCCGAGGTCCTCGACCTCACAGTGCATGAGGCGAGGGAGTTCTTCTCGGCCTACCCCGCCCTCGAACGCAGGCTCGCCGTCCTTGAGGACGTGGGGCTCGGCTACATCGGGCTCGGCCAGTCGGCGACCACCCTCTCCGGCGGCGAGGCGCAGCGCATCAAGATCTCCCGCGAGCTGGGCAAACGTTCGCTGCCGAAGACGCTCTACATCCTCGACGAGCCCACGACGGGCCTGCACATGCACGAGGTAGGCAAGCTCATCACCGTGCTCCACCACCTTGTCGACAGGGGGGCGACCGTCGTCGTCATCGAGCACAACACCGACGTCATGCGAGCCTCCGACCATATCATCGACCTCGGCCCCGGCGGAGGCCAGAACGGAGGCCGCATCATCGCCGCGGGCACGCCCGAGGAGATCATGGCCGACCCCGCTTCCGTGACCGGCCGCTTCCTCCTTGAGGAGCAGTCGCGCAGGCCCCTCCGCTGAGCATCCATGCCATACGGAGATTGACAAGCCTTTTCCGTGAAGGCTACACTTGACCGATATATCTCCGCCCGCCTTCAAGGGCCGGGCTCCGTACCGGCGGATTTCCCATGAAACAGACGATTGGCATACGGTTCAGCAAATACGGGCACATCTACGCCTGCATGTTTGAAGACGAGGGCGGCGCCCCCCTCGCCGTCGGCGACTGCGCCGTCATCACGGGCGAACACGGCCCCAGCTGCGGCCGCGTCGTCTGGCGGCGCCCGTGGCAGGAGGAGCTGGAACAGGCGCTCCGGGCTGCCAACGCCGCCGCACAGCGCATAGGAAGCCTCTCCGAGAACGACGACCGGCTTCCCCAGGAGGACCAGCAGGCCCCGGTGCCCGAAGCGCGCAGGGCCACGGACGGCGAAGTCCGCGCGCTGCAGGAGAACGAGGAGCTCGCCGCGGCGGCCCATGTCTTCTGCCGCGAGTGCATCGCCGCGCGGGCTCTCGACATGCAGCTCGTCGACGTCGAGGTCCTGCTCGACCGGAGCAAGATGATCTTCTTCTTCACGGCGCCCACCCGGATCGACTTCCGCGACCTCGTGAAGGACCTCGTCAAGCAGTACCGCACCCGCATAGAGCTCCGGCAGATCGGCGTGCGCCACGAGACGCAGATGCTCGGCGCCATCGGCAACTGCGGCATGGTCTGCTGCTGCCGCCGCTACCTCCACAAATTCGCCCCCGTGACCATCAAGATGGCCAAGGAGCAGAACCTTTTCCTGAACCCCGCCAAGATATCGGGCGTCTGCGGGCGGCTTCTCTGCTGCCTCAGCTACGAGCAGGAGAACTACGACTCCTTCCACCACAGCTGCCCCAAGCTCGGCAAGCGCTACCAGACGGCACAGGGCCCCATGCGCGTGCTCCGCAGCAACATGTTCCGCAACACCGTGGCCGTCCTGCCCGACGGAGGGCAGGAGACGGAGCTCACGCTCGAGGAATGGCATGACCTCAAGCCCACGCGCGCGGAGCTCCCCCCCTCCCCGCAGCCGCCGAAGGAGCAGCCCCAGACGCAGAGCGAGATGATCGTGGTCTCCGCCTCGCCGGACACGCTTGACGACGACCTCGCCGACCTTCCCGATGCCGATGAGAACGCCCGCCCCGCCACCAGGGAGCCCGACATGCTCGGCTCGGAGGAGGCCTCCCACAAGCGCAGCAGGCGCCCCCACCCCGTACGAACGGACCACAGGAACCGAATCCCCCATGACCGCAGGCCGCACCGCGAAGATGACGCCGCCGGCACCGATGCGGAACATAACAGCTGAGGACACACCGTGAAGAGCTACTACATCACAACCCCCATCTATTACGTCAACGCGCGCCCGCACCTCGGCCACGCGTACTCCACCATCGTCGCCGACACGCTCAAGCGCTACCACAGGCTTCTCGGCGAGGATGCGCGCATGCAGACCGGAACCGACGAGCACGGCGACAAGATCGTCAAGGCGGCCACCGCCGCCGGCGTGTCCCCGCAGGAATTCGTCGACAGCATCTCGGGCATCTTCAGGAACCTGTGGCCCCAGCTCGGCATCGAGAACGACGGCTTCATCCGCACGACCGACCCCGACCACAAGAAGGCCGTCCAGGTCCTCCTCCAGCGCCTCTATGACAAGGGCGACATCTACTACGGCGAATACGGCGGGCACTACTGCTACGGCTGCGAGCGCTTCTATACCGAAAAGGAGCTCGAGAACGGCCTCTGCCCCCAGCATCTGACCAAGCCCGAGTACATCAGCGAGAAGAACTACTTCTTCAGGATGTCCCGCTACCAGGACCAGCTCAGGCAGTACATCCTCGACAATCCCGACTTCATCCGGCCCGAGCGCTACCGCAACGAGGTGCTCGCCATGCTCGAAGGCGGCGTGCTCGAGGACCTCTGCATCTCCCGCCCGAAGACCAGGCTCACCTGGGGCATCGAGCTTCCCTTCGACACCGACTATGTGAGCTATGTGTGGTTCGACGCGCTCGCCAACTACATCACCGCCCTCGGCTGGCCCGGCAACGAAGCCGATGCGGAAGGCACCTTCGGCCGCTACTGGCCCGGCGAGCACCTCGTGGCGAAGGACATCCTCAAGCCCCACGGCATCTTCTGGCCCACCATGCTCATGGCCGCCGGCATCCCGCTCTACAGGCATCTCAACGTCCACGGCTACTGGCTTGTCAAGGACACCAAGATGTCCAAGTCGCTCGGCAACGTGGTCGACCCCCTCAAGGCCGCCGAGCACTTCGGCCTCGACGCCTTCCGCTACTTCCTCATCAGGGAGATGAACTTCGGATCCGACGCCTCGTATTCCGCCGAGGCCATCACGACCCGCGTCAACGCCGACCTCGCCAACGACCTGGGCAACCTGTTCAGCCGCGTCCTCTCCATGAACTCGAAGTACTTCGGGGGCAAGGTGCCCGCCATGGGCAGCCAGAACGACGCCGACGACATCCTCTCGGAGACCACGGACAACGGCGCCGCCAACTACATCCAGCTCTTCGGCGAAATGCGCTTCTCCCAGGCGCTCGATGCGCTGTGGGTGCCCATCCGCGCCATGAACAAGTACGTCGACGAGCAGGCCCCCTGGACCCTCGCCAAGAACGGCGACACCGACCGCCTCGCCACCGTCATCCGCACCCTGCTTGAGACCACGTACAAGGTGGCGTACCTGCTCCGGCCCGTCATCCCCGCCTCATCCGCAGCCATGCAGGAACAGCTCGGCAGGCCGCAGGGCGAGCTTTCCGAGGCGAACCTCAACGACGTCCTCCGCTACAGGATGCACCTGCGCACCGGCGCGGAGATAGCCGTTGCCTCCAACCTCTTCCCCCGCCTTGAGATGCCCAAGGAGGAAGAGGCCCCGAAGCCCGAGAAGAAAAAGAAGGCCGCCCCCGCTCCCAAGCCGGCCCCTGCCGATGCCGAGCCCAAGGCCCCCATCGAGTTCGCCGACTTCCAGAAGCTCGACCTCCGCATCGGAACCGTGCTTGCCGCGGAACAGCATCCCAATGCCGACAAGCTCCTCCGCTTCGACATCGACCTCGGCGAGGGGAAGCCCCGCCAGATCGTCTCCGGCAGCGCCGCGCACGTCGCTTCGTCCGCCCACTCGATGTGCTGGTATTG
>JAKSQA010000239.1 GCA_024404335.1 Mailhella sp. | reverse complement strand
GAGCGTCTTCTACCTCGTCGCCGAGGATCCGAAGCACTATCACGAACACGCAAGCTTCGCCCAGGCGTAGCCGCATCTCCGGAAGCCCGCTTCCGGAAAGACCTGTCCCGATCCCTCCGTGCCCCGGCACGGAGGGGCATCAATACGTACATCAGGAGCCTCCATGACAAACCGCCTTACCGTCAGCAGGACGATTGAGGAACTGGCCGGGTTCAGACCCGTTCTCGAACCCATGCTCAGCATGTTCCGCCCCCTGCTGGAGGCGCGCGCGTCGCTCGCCGAAAGCCTCGTCCCTTCCGTGGCGGAAGGCGGATTCAGCCTTCCCGCATGGGATTCCGAAAAAGGCAGGCAGGGCGTCCCCCTTCTCCGATCCGCAGACCTGAGCGGACTGGAGAAGGCCGCAGGCACTGCGGCCGCAGCCCTTCTGCCCATTCTTGAAGGCCTCCGCCCCTTCGAGGCCTGGAAGCCCGCCCTCAGGGCATTCCTCAGCGACATCCCCGCCTTCCTGAGGCTCTCCGAAGCCTTCCTTGACGGCAGGGATGAAGCCCTTGCCGAAGCCGCCGAGGCCTCTGGCATGCCGCCCGCCGCCGTGCTCTTCGTACTGGAGTCAGTGCTCGGCCCCGTCATCAGGGCGGCCTCGGGCGCCGAAGCGCCGTGGGATTCCCACCCCGCGGCATGGCGCTCCGGCGAATGCCCCGTATGCGGCTCAGCACCCATAATCGGCTATCTGGACCCCAAGCCGCTCGACGAGGACAATCCCGCCCTCTACGGCGGCGGAGGCGGCCAGCACCTCCACTGCGGCACATGCGGCACCGAATGGCACTTCCGCCGCGGATGCTGCCCCGTATGCGGAGCCGAGGACGAAGGCGTGCTGCAGACCCTGCAGGTCGAAGGCATCAACAGGGGCGAGCGGCTTGTCTGGTGTACGAAATGCGGCAGCTACTACCCGGTCATCGACCTGCGCGAACGGATCGGCTGGCCCGACCTCGCGACCATGGCCCTCGGCATGGTGCATCTCGACATCATCGCCGCAGAGCGGGGCCTGCAGCCGGCACGGCCGTCCTTCTGGAACCAGTTTCAGGCGTAGCCGCGCCTGACGGAGAAAGCGTATGAAAACGCACCTTATCCTGCCCCTCTTCCTGTCCATGCTGTGCATCTCCGCGCTCGGAGCCGAAGCAGCGACAGCCACAGGGGCCGGCGCCCCTGCAAAGGGCATCGTCATCTCGGCCGACAAGCTCGACAGAATGAGCGTCACATTCAACCATTCCACCCATTCCGCTGTCGCCTGCGACACCTGCCATCACGCACCCCGGTGCGTCATCTGCCACCGCGGCTCCGCCGCTGCCGACGATGCCGCGTCATGCTCCCAGGCAGGCTGCCACACCCCCCAGGGCAAGAGCAGCGATCCGAAGAGCCGCTTCATGGCCTTCCATTCGCAGGACGCCTCCCGCTCCTGCATGGGATGCCATCTGAAGGAGGCGGAAAAGCACCCCGACCTCAGCGGATGCTCCCCCTGCCATACTCCGACGTCCGTGGCTCCCAGGTAGGCGGACATTCCCGGAACACCTGCGAGGCGGCCCCCGGCCGCCTCTTCTTTTCCGCAGAAGCCTCCGACCTTCCACGGGCATGAAAAAAGCCCCCGGATTCGGGGGCTTTTTCCATACTGTCTATGGAAGGAGCGGATCAGTTGACCTTGTCCTTCAGCCCCTTGCCGGGGACGAACTTGACGACCTTGGCAGCAGGGAGGGGCATCGGCTCGTTGGTGCGGGGATTGCGGCCGGTGCGGGCCTTGCGCTCAGCGACCTTGAAGCTGCCGAAACCCACGATGGTGAGTGAATCGCCGGCGGCGAGGCATTCGGAAATGGAATCAAGAACAGCGTCAAGCGCCTTTTCGGCACCGGCCTTGGTTTCAAGACCGCTCTTGGCGCGAATCTTTTCGATCAGTTCGGCTTTCGTCATGTTGGACTCTCCAGTGTTTTTCGGCTTCCTCATGAAGTCACTAGTAGCATTAAAATTAAGCCGCTTGCGGTGTCAAGGGCAAGAACAGCAATTCCGGATTTTTATGGCTTTCCTGCGGCTCTGCGGTCATGGCCGAGGTTTATCCATGTAAGCTCGTGCTTGTTGCAGGAAAGATGGACCACCCTTGATCCCGGAAGCTCCCTGAATGCCCTGACCACGGCATGGTCGGTGGCCCCCTGCAGCTTCAGCGTGCATACATAGTTCTCCGCAGCATCGGCCTCCATCCACTGGAGAATCGTTCCGTACAGCCGCTCGGGGTAGCACGCCATGTCGGAGAAGAGC
>JAKSQA010000238.1 GCA_024404335.1 Mailhella sp. | reverse complement strand
CGGGGATGACCTTGCCCATCATGGGGCCGCCGTCAACGACGCGGTATTCGGAAATGGTGGGGCCGCCCGCAAAGGCGAGCACGGCGGTGACGGGCGTGCCGACGGGTACCTTCACCACCATGGGATGCGCGACTTCGCCGTACACGGTGAGATAGCGGTGCGTCACGGGCATGCCGTCGACGGCACGGCCTATATTGACCACGGATTCGACGTTGCTCACGACGACGCCCACATTGAGGGGCATGCCCTTCTCGGGCACCACGCGGCCAAGGACCTCATAGACGAGGACCTGCTCGTCACCGGCGGGATAGAAATCCTTAAGCTCGAAGGCCTCGATGCCTGCCGACGCTTCCGCAGCCGCCGCGGCCTTCACAGCCGCTATGGCGCCCTTGTGCTTCCCTTTCAGGCAGATGATGCCCCTGGAGGCGCCGGTGCATTCCATGAGGAGCTTGAGCCCGCGCACGACGGCGGCCGTCTCCTTCTCCATGAGGTGCGGGTCGCTGGAAAGCAGCGGCTCGCAGGAAGCGCCGTTCACAAGGACCGTATCCACCTTCGCATCGGCCTTCACATGGGTGGGAAAGCCGGCACCGCCGGCGCCGACGACACCGGCGCTGCGTATCGCGTCTACGATAGTATTTGCCATAACTCCGCCTTGTTCAGGAGACGGGCGTCTCCCGGTTCAGCTGTTTGATTATCCATCCGGACGATCCGTGCACACGCTTTCCGGCGCCCCTCGGGCGCCTCCGGACGGATTCCTCCGCCAGTATGCCACCAAGCGGGCAGAATGTCGAATGGGATCAGGCGTTCCTGCGCATGATGAGCAGGGCTTCGGCCGTAAGGGAAGCAAGGAGCTTCGGATCGGTGATGCCGTACTTTCCGCGGAGCATGGAGGAAACCGTTCCCACAAGGCCTTCGATGCCGTTGATCCTGGACGCATTCGCCGCTGCGCAGCAGGTGGTCACAGGAGCTTCCTCAGCGGCACCGCATGCCACGGGAGGTTCGCCGTAGACGACCTCGACATGCCTGCGGCTCAGTTCGTCCTTGGCGCCTGCGGTAAGGATCGTATCCCTGCCGGCGTACAGACGTCCGTCGGAGGAGCATATATGGGAGTCCAGATTGTCGACCGTGATAAGCGTCTTCTTCATGACTGCCTCATGGAACCCGTGAGCTGACGCACCACGGATCCGTCGGGATTGGGAATGACAACGCTCTCGACCATCCTTTCGCCGAGAACGTCGGATGAGGCCTCCACGGCCTCGCGTACCGCAGCGACCTCGCCGCCCAGTACGAAATATGCCTTGCCCATGATGCCCTGCCCCGAGACGAAGCGCAGGATGCGCACATCCGAGCGCTTGACCGCGGCGTCGGCAGCCTGAACGGCATCGGCCACGACACGGCTCTCCACCACGCCGATGGCGTCGCGGGGGGAGGCGGGAGCGCTTCTGCGGAGCGCATCGACCACCATGGGAGAGATATTCGAAACGACCTGTCTGGCCGTTATGCGCCGGCCCGATCCGGCTGCCGCCTCGACGGCCGTCTCAACGGCCCTGCGGTCACCGGCGACGAAGATGAGATAGCGGCCGCCGCAGATCGTGGAGGCGCGGAGCAGCTCGACGTCCGCCGCCTTCATCATGGCATCCGCGATCCATACGCCGGAGGCGATGCCCGGAGTCTCGACAGCACCAAGCGTGTCCATTCCGCTCATACTCCCCTGCTGATCTCCACTTCGTCAAGTATGCCGACTATGGACGCATCCACCGGCATGCCTTCGGAGGAAAAGCGCTGGCGGGCGGCGCTGCCCGTGACCACAAGCACCTCCTCGCCGATGCCCGCGCCCACGCAGTCCACGGCGATGAAGCTCTCATGCCTCGAACCGTCGGAAGCCTCGATGCGCTGCACGACCATCAGCTTCAGGCCGCTCAGCGAGTCTTCCTTCTTGGTTGCCCAGGCATTTCCGATCACGATGCAGACCTGCATGGTCCTCCGCCTTTATGCTTAGAAAGATATCCCTGCTCCGGAGGGAGTCCCGCACGGCGCGGCGGCCGTGCGGGAAGCTCCGCTCGGAAGGTTCTGCGGGAATGCAGGGATATTCCCGCGGAGCCTGGATGAAGCCTTAGTCTTCCTTATGGGGGAGGATAAGCTCGACTTCGGAATGGGGACGGGGGATGACGTGCACGCTGATGAGTTCGCCGACCTTCTGAGCAGCGGCGGAACCGGCATCGGTGGCGGCCTTGACGGCGCCGACGTCGCCGCGGACCATGACGGTCACGAGGCCGCCGCCGACCTGGACGCGGCCGATGAGGGTGA
>JAKSQA010000237.1 GCA_024404335.1 Mailhella sp. | reverse complement strand
TCGTCATCGGCCCGAAGAACACCAAGGTCAAGGAAATGTTCCAGAAGGCCGACGACGTGCTCTTTGACGCCGTCCGTGGTGTCACCGACCTCATCACGAAGCCCGGCTTCATCAACGCCGATTTCGCCGACGTACGCACCGTCATGAGCTGCCAGGGCATGGCTCTTATGGGCGAAGGCCGCGCATCCGGCGAAAACCGCGCACTTGATGCGGCGAAATCGGCCATCACGAGCCCCCTGCTCGAAGATGTCACCGTCTCCGGCTGCAAGGCCCTGCTTGTCAACATCACCGCCAATGACGAATTCGGCGTCGATGAATTCAATGAAGCAGCTTCCTATATCGAAGAAGCTGCCCGCGGCCCCAACGGTGAAAGCCCTGAAATCGTCCTGGCCATGGCAATCGACCCCAGCGCCGGAGACGAGATCCGCATCACCGTCATCGCCACCGGCATCGAGCCCGGAAAAAAGATTCCACCTATCCTTCCTCCCAAAGACGAACGGCGCGCAGGCGGATTCAAAGACCAGGATCCCGTCTCTATCCCCACCGGGGCCGCACCCCGCCCCCAGCATGATGTCAACGACATCCTCCGCAGGATTGACGCACGGCAGAACACCTCCTTTACTGACAGTGGAAGAGCCGGTGTGACCGCCATGGACGGACGCTATGACACTCCCTCCTTCGCCCGTCAGAGCGGCGACATGTCCGACCTCCATTCCCAGGCTTTTGCCGGCGCTCAGAAGGATTCCGCGGAATCCACGTTCATGATACAGGAAGAAGAAGACATCCCTGCGTATCTCCGCCGCTGAGATACGCCACCGATAATCACGAAAGGCTGCTACGGCAGCCTTTTTTCTTAACGGACTCCGGCTCCGTCCGGCGTAACGGAGCAGCCTACACATCTCGGCTCTTCAGGCGCATCGCCTCAGAGCGCAAAGAACTTCTTGCATTCCTCTACCGGAGGAAATATCCTCGTCCGGCTTATCTGCATGTATCCTTGGGAGAAACTATGGACATCTTTCTAACGGCGCTTCTGCTTTTCATCACAGGAGGCCTCCTCACGGGTGCGCTGGCGCTCCGGCCGGTGACATCGGCCGGAAACAGGCTTGCGAACACCCTCGGCCCGGCTGCGGCCGCCGTCGCCTGCGTCCTCGGCCTCTTCGGCATCTTCTCCGGTGAATGGACCGGCTCAGAAAGCTTCATCCTCGCATGGGGGCTTCCATTCGGCCAGCTCGCCTTCGGACTCGATCCGCTTTCGCGCATCTTCCTCCTGCCCGTGTTCATCCTCGGGCTCACCTGCGCGCTCGCCGGCGCCATCTCCCTCCGTCATTCGGATCCTGCGGAGCATAACCTCGGCGCCCACTGGTTCTTCTACCTTGTCCTGATGCTGGGCATGACCTGTGTGATGACGGCAAGGGACGGACTGTTCTTCATGCTCTCATGGGAACTCATGTCCCTCTCCCCCTTCTTCCTCATCGACTTCAATGACCGCGACCAGCAGGTCCAGGACGCCTCATGGACCTACCTCGTCGCCGCACATCTCGGAGCCGTGCTTCTCATCGCGTTCTTCGCACTCCTCTGGCAGGAGAACGGATCGACGCTGTTCTCCGCCATGGCCGTGAAGACCCCCTTCCATGCCACGCTCCTTTTCTTCCTGGCTCTGATAGGATTCGGCGCCAAGGCAGGCTTCGCCCCGCTCCATGTATGGCTTCCCGAAGCCCATCCCGCCGCCCCCAGCCATGTCTCCGCCCTCCTTTCCGGCGCGATGCTCAATGCCGGCCTGTACGGAATCCTCCGCGCGTTCGACTTCATCGGTGACACGCAGGCTCTCCCCGCCTGGTCCGGATGGCTGATCATGGGCGTTGGTGTCATCACGGCGCTTATGGGAATCCTGAAGGCCCTGGGGCAGAGCCATCTCAAACGTCTCCTCGCCTACTCCAGCGTCGAGAACATGGGGCTCATGCTCATGGCTGCCGGCGTAGGACTTGTCGGCATACGCAACGGCAGCGCCGAGCTCGCAGCTCTCGGATTCTCCGGGTGCATCTTCCACATGCTCAACCATTCCGCCTTCAAGGGGCTGCTCTTCCTCTGCGCCGGCGAGGTCCTGCACAGCACGGGAACCGTGCAAATGACCATGCTGGGCGGCCTGCAGAAGAAGATGCCCCTTCTGGGCTGCCTGTTTGCCCTCGGCGCCGCATCCATCGCCTGCCTGCCTCCCTTCAACGGCTTCGCCGGAGAATTCATCATCTCCATCGCAATGGTCACCGGGCTTCCGCTGGGCGCCCTCGAACAGCCGATCGCCATGGTATGCTGCACG
>JAKSQA010000236.1 GCA_024404335.1 Mailhella sp. | reverse complement strand
CACGGGCGTCCTCCTCCGCCTGGCGGGCGGCGGCAAGCCCCGTGTCGGGAAGCAGCACCACCGTGGCGCGGTGCGTGTTATCGAGGAACCAGCGGCGTATGGCGTTCTCGAAGACCCGCTCGCCGGAGGCCAGCCTCGCCTTGATCGAGGCAAGGGGCTTCTCCCATGCAAGAGGCGCGAAGGGGTCGCCGTCGTACAGCCATTCCGAAAGGCTGCGGAACATGGCCGAAAGGCCGCGGGGCATGGAGCCCGTGTTGTTCTCGCGCAGGGAGAACTCCAGGGAATTGATGGCGGCGTCTATGGAAAGCGGCGGCACGCCCTCGTCGGCAAGCATCCGGAGGGTGTCCATGATGATCTTCTCCACGGCATCGGCGTCACCGGGGGCCACGGCCTGGAGACCGATGGAGAAATACGCCTGGCGCAGCTCGCTCTCGAGGCCGCATCCGGAGATGTCCTCGCCGAGGCCGGAATCCATGAGCGCCTTGCGGAGAGGCGACCCGGGAAGGCCGGGTATGATGTGCTCGAGCATGTCGAGGACGAACAGCCCCTCGTGTTCGCGCGTCTCGCGCAGGAGCCAGTTGACGGCCACATGCGCCTTGTCGGCGCCGTCGCCCTCGGAAGCCGCATAGGGGACCTCGATGCGGCGGGGAGCGGCAAGGCGCTCCTGCAGTTCCACTGATGAGTCGACGGCGCAGCGCCCATAGCCCTCCAGGGCCTTCTCCAGCAGGGCCAGGCGGGCCTCCTCGTCGTCATCCCCCCAGAAGAAGAAACGGGCGTTCGAGGGGTGGTAGTACGATGCGTGGAAGGAGCGGAACGCCTCGTAGGTCAGCTGGGGGATCACCGCCGGGTCGCCGCCGGAATCCAGGCCGTAAAGGGTGTCGGGGAAGACGGCATGCTGGCACTGCTCCATGAGCACCGATTCGGTGGAGGAGTAGACGCCCTTCATCTCATTGAAGACGACGCCCTTGAACTGCCACGGCCCCTCAGGGCTGTCGGCCTCGAGATGCCAGCCCTCCTGGCGCAGCACGTTCTCGTCGATGCGCGGATGGAAGACGGCGTCGATATAGACGTCGACAAGGTTGTAGAAGTCCTGCAGGTTGCAGCTCGCCACCGGATAGCACGTCTTGTCGGGGAAGGTGAGCGCGTTGAGGAAGGTCTGCAGGGAGCTCTTGAGGAGCTCGACGAAGGGTTCCTTCACGGGGTACTTGTCGGATCCGCAGAGCACCGAATGCTCCAGGATGTGCGCCACACCCGTGGAATCCTTCGGAGGCGTGCGGAAGCTCACCCCGAACGTCTTGTTCTCGTCGGCATTGCAGACCGAAAGAAGCTCGGCCCCCGTCACATCGTGCTTCCAGAGGCGCACGGCGCCTCCGGTCTCGCGCAGGCTCTCCTCACGGAGAAGCGTGAATCCATGGCTGTTCATATCTGCTCCATTCCTTCGTGCGAAGGAACATCAAGTCGGTTGAAATCGGTTGAAAGACGTATTCCGGTCAGACGCTTGCCGAGCGCAGCATCGCCTCGGCCTGCTCCGCGAACTCACCCGCATGCCGTCCGCAGAGAATGCGTATGGCGGCCGTGAGCGCCTGAAGAGGCAGTACCGCGGCTTCCCTGCCGTCCCATACCGTGCAGCGGTTCCCCCGCGTCGACACCCTGTAGGCCCGGCATGCCCTGCGGCGGCCGCAGCTTTTCATAAGGGCGTACACATGCTCGCCGGTCTCGGTGGCGTAGAGCCCGTGGTGCGTGGTGGTTTCGGTATCCCCGTCGTGCCACATGGCCTCGGCGAAAAGGCGCCCGTGGAACGACATTTCCGTGCCGTTCTCCAGCCGGAGGACGACCTGCGTCAGTGATTCGGATGAAGTCAACGTATATTCCCCACGGAAGCCCTCCCGGGAGGGCTTCCCTTCCGGCGCGGAACTTCCTAATATTTGGTGAGGGACATAACAGAGTGGAAAAGTCGCTGTCAATCAGCGATATATTCAACTATCTATAATAACATGTTTTAATTTTATATCGTTCCGCCGCGGATGCCATGCCGCGGCAGAACGCGAAACGGAGGATGCGGCATGAGCTGCTGGCTGTTCAAGACCGAACCCGGATGCTTCTCCATCGACGACCTGGAGTTCTCGCCCGGCCGTACCACACCGTGGGACGGCGTGAGGAACTTCCAGGCGCGCAACCTCATGCGCTCCATGAAGAAGGGGGAAAGAGGCTTCCTGTACCACAGCGGCAAGAGCCCTGCCATTGTGGGTGTGGTCTCCGTCGGGCGCGAGGCCTACCCGGACCATACCGCGCTCGATCGCTCGGGCCGTCATTTCGACCCGAAGTGGAGGC
>JAKSQA010000235.1 GCA_024404335.1 Mailhella sp. | reverse complement strand
CTGCGCGCGCTTTGTCCTGGGGGCACGCGCAAAAGGACATTGCGCATCCTGGGCTTTCGGACTATAACAGCGGAAAACAGGGCACGCCCCTCACCGCGGCTGTGGAAAAGCCCCCTTCGCCGGTGCCGGGTATCCGCCCCTGAACAGGAGTCCATGTCATGCCTGACGAGAAAAAACAGACCAGTGAATGCGGCGCCGGCCTTCTTGACGGAAGGCACGGCTCGCTCATCCGCCGGCACATCCTGCCCCTGCTGGCCGTGCTCCTCTCCTCGGCCCTCATGGCCGTGAACATCAAGTCGTTCATCGCCGCGGGTGGGCTCTATCCGGGCGGCGCCTCGGGCCTCACGCTGCTCATCCAGCGCTGCGCGGAATACCTCTTCGGGCTCGTCCTTCCGTACTCCGCCGTCAACTTCCTGCTCAACGCGTTCCCCGTGTGGGTGGGCTTCCGCTTCCTGGGGAGGGGCTTCACGCTCTATTCCTGCCTGAGCATCGCGGCCACGGGCATCATCGCCGACCTGCTGCCGGTGATCTCCATCACGGAGGACATCACCCTCATCTGCATCTTCGGCGGCCTTCTGCAGGGCACGGCCGTAAGCATGTGCCTCATGGCCGGCACCACCACGGGCGGCACCGACTTCATCGCCATCTACTATTCGCAGAAGAAGAACATCGACTGCTGGAACGCCGTGCTCGCCTTCAACGTCACCCAGCTCGCCGCGGCGGGCCTGCTCTTCGGCTGGGACAAGGCGCTCTACTCCATCATCTTCCAGTACACGTCCACGCAGGTCATCAAGACCCTGTACCGCCACTACCAGAAAAAGACGCTCCTCATCGTGACCAACGAGCCGGAGGCCGTATGCCGCATCATACACGACACGACGGGCCACGGCGCCACCGTGCTTGAGGCCAGGGGCGGCTACGAGGCGGAAGAGCGCCGGCTCGTCTACTCCGTCATCGCCGAGGACCAGAGCGCGGCGACCATGCGACTCATCCGCTGCGCCGACCCTTCGGCATTCATCAACGCCATACACACCGACAGCCTCGCCGGACAGTTCTACCAGCGCCCCATGCGCTAGCGCCCGCGCACGGAGGATCACCTCATGGATATGCTCACCCTGGTCGCCGCCGCATCATGGTTCGTAGGAGCCTTCGTCAACGGGCTCACAGGCATGGGCGGCGCGCTCATCAGCCTGCCCATCATCTCGATGTTCTCCCCCTCGAAGGAGGTCATCGTCATCAGCACCATCGCCGGCATGCAGGTGGCCACGATGGCCTTCATACTCTACTTCCGGCACATCCGCCTGCGCGAGAGCATCGGCTTCTGGATCGCCTCGCTGCCCGGAATCCCCTGCGGCGTCATGGTGCTCCGCTTCGTCGACATCGAGATGCTGCAGCTGCTCCTGTGCTTCATCATCATAACGCACATCGTCGTGCAGTGCGTGCAGGAATGGCTGGGCACCTGCATGGCCCCGCGCGAGACGCTGAAGTATCTGTGCGGCTTCGTCGCCGGTTTCTTCCTCGGCTCCATCGGCGTCAACGGCCCCATACTGGCCATCTACGCCTCACTCATGTGCATGGAGAAGAACACCGCCCGCGGCTTCTTCGTGCTCGGGTTCCCCACCGTATTCATCAGCCTGGGCATGATCGCGTACAACGGCATGATCACCGAGACCGTGGTGCGCTCATCCCTGTGGGTGGCCCCGGCGGCCCTGCTCGGCTTCTGGGCCGCATGGCCGCTGGCGAAGAAAATACGGCAGGAGACCTTCCGCCGGGCGCTCCTCATCCTCCTCGGCATCGCCGCGGCCACGCTCTTCATCCGCTCGATGCCCTATCTCATGAACAGACTCGGCGCGTGACCCGAGCCGGCATACATAAGGAATACACCATGGACTTCGATTCCGAATACCCCGCCCGCTGCGCGGAACTCGCCCGCCGCTTCTACCGTGACGACAAACTCAACTGCGCCGAAGCATCCTTCAGGGCCATCATGGAAGGCACGGGCGATCCCTGCCCCCCGGAACTCGTACGCGCCGCCACCGGCTTCGGCGGAGGCATCGGCCGCTCAGGCTGCGCCTGCGGCATCCTGACGGGAAGCATCATCGCCGCCGGCATGCTCTTCGGCCGGACGGAGGAGACGGGCAGGCCGCCCAAGCGCTGCATGGCCCTTTCCCACAGGATTCATGATGCCTTCAAAGAGCTGAACGGCGCCACCTGCTGCCGCGTGCTCCACCGCGGGCTGACCATGGACACGCCCGAGCAGCGCGCCGCCTGCGCCGAGCGGACGGGGACTTCCGTCGAGGCCATCGCACGCCTCATCATGGAGGAAGATCTGCAGG
>JAKSQA010000234.1 GCA_024404335.1 Mailhella sp. | reverse complement strand
GCCTGTCTTCGGAGTAAGAGTTGGATCCGATCGCCGGCATGCCGCACGCCGCAGGGCGGACTGCGCACAGGCCGGCGTAAAGCCTTTTTACGCCTGCGAAGCTATCATATTCAGCCTTCACACTCTACAGATTCCTTCAGGGAAAATTCCTGCTGAATCCAGGCCCGTGCCCGATGCGGAGCCTGCCCGACGCAGGGCAGCCCCTTCAGGCAAGACGAAGCGAACATGGGAGCACAGATGGCACACGCTCATGCCATGCCGGCGTGTTCCCTCAGACGAAGCAGAACGAGCACTTCGTGAAGCGATGGGATGCGCTTCTCCCTCTTCGGCGGCCGGACCCTGCGGGGAGTTTTGGCAGCGGTCTTCGCAAGGACCGCCGCACGCTCGTTCCATTCCGCGAGGCTTGAGGGGCGGGGAGCGGCAGCAGGCTGTTCAGGAGACTGAGCGGGCCGCCTGCCTGCAGCGGCGCGGACGCCTTCGCGCGCATGGCCGAAGTGGAACGGAATGCGTACCCGGGCGCCGCACTCGGTGCAGTACCCCCAGCCGGAGCCTCCTCCTGTGAGGGGGCTGCCCCCGTAGCCGGTGATGACGTACCTGCCACCGCACTTCCGGCACGTGCCGGACCACCCTTCCGCTCCGGACTGCCAGAGGCGGAGCAGGTCGCCGAGGCGGAGTTCCGATGTGCCGACGTAGGCGACGGAAGCCCATGCGCCGGGAACAGCGACCTCCCTGCAGCGGGGGCGGGAAAGCAGATACGCGGCATTCCGGAGCAGAAGCCCGAAGTCCTGCCCGGAAGGCTCTTCCGGCTCACTGCCGTGCTGCGCGCCTGCGGATGAGGATGCGGGCTTCGTGCCCGCCGTTCCGGCCCTGCCGCCGCACACGTTTTCCCTGCAAAGATCTTCAGCCATAAAAAAACCCCTTTACCTGAAGTGAAGGGGGCGCCGTTCCGTATAATTGCTCTCACGAGCCGCATCTGCTTCCGCATGGCCACCTTGCCCGGATCGGCAGGTTGGCGTGGGGGCGCCCCCATCTCTTGATGCTTATATGAATATATCCTGATACAGTTTTTCTGTCAAGCGTGCTGAAGCCGGAATCTTGTCGATGCCGGGCTCGACGGCGCCGATGATGCCGAAGCCGGGGAAAGCTTCGCGGAGCGCCAGCCCTGAAGCCGGAATCCCGCATGTGTCGGCGGCCGGTCTTCAAATGGGAGGAACAGCCCCGAAGGCTCGGCCTTCCATCCGTAGGGTGGCCGGAGAAGCGGCCGATGATGCCCTTCACCGTGGTGCGGAGGTCTTTTGCCTCGTTGGAGCGGATGAAGTTGAAAATTTCCTGCTCCGGCTCGGAGACCATGCCCGCCGCACTTGTCGCCGCCCGTATAAAAGCCTATTGGATAGGGGAATACGCCGAAACCATCCAGCAGCGGAGCATGCCATGCCGACAGTGATACCTTTTTTTGAGAAATGCGAACACCGTCTCTCCGCACTGCGGGAATCCTGCCCCACGCAGCCGAGGAAGGCTGCTCTGAAGCTCGGCCTCTGGGCACTCAAGGCGGCCCTGCGGGGCAACCTTCTCGGCGATGCCGTCGAACTCCGCGGCCGATCTTCGGCGGATGGGCCGCTGCGCATGGCGGTGATGCTGCGCGGCGGCATCGGCGACGAGGTCATGAGCCTGGCCTACGTCCACGAGCTGGCCCGCTTTGCCGGAACCGGCTTCAGCATCGACCTCTACTCGGCCGTTCCGCCTGCCGTGCTGGAATCCATCTGCTTCGGCCAGCCGGACATCGGGAGCATCCACTCCATAAAGGAGAAATGCGACTTCGGTTCCTATGACCTCGTCCTTGACGTCCTGCGGCACGCATGCGTGAAGGCGTACTCGCAGGAAAGGATCGGGCGGCTTTCTCCGCAGCTTATGGAATATGTCGGCCGGCTTCTCCGCTTCCAGAACTCGCACAGGAGCTTCTATACCGACGAGAACCAGGCCATGGGCATCCATTACGCCGATGTCTTCGGCGTGTTCCGCAGGGGGCAGGCCGATTTCGACGGAACGCTCGGCGTGAGGGACAGCGGCTTCACGCTCCGCACGGAACTCTCCTTCGCCGACCTGGCCGAACGGTTCGGCCTGAAGCCCGGCTACATGCTCATCCAGCGCGAGGCCGGCGTCAGCCGCTCGTCGCTCAAGCTCTGGAGCGCGGAGAAGTACACCGCCCTGCTTGCCGAGCTCCATGCGAGGCATCCGCAGCGCATGCTGGTGCTGGCCGGGGTGGAGAAGAACTTCGACATCCCGCCAGGAATGGAGGATTCCGTACTCGACCTGCGCGGACGCACCGGCTTTTCCGAGTTCACGGC
>JAKSQA010000233.1 GCA_024404335.1 Mailhella sp. | reverse complement strand
TCCATCATCGGGCGGATATCGGAGGGCAGGCGCACCGACGTGCGCCCGGCCCACACCTCAAGCGAACGTGCGAGCACATAGGGGCTGTAGACCACACCGCTCAGGCCGAATGCCTCCTGTGGGGCCGCAAGGGCCTCGGCGCATCCGGGCGCAAGGAGCCACGCCTCGCACACAGCGCCCGCCGGGCGGACCGTACTTCCGCTGCGCCAGAGGCGGCCGAGACGCTGGAAAAGTATGTCTGCCGGGCAGAACCTCGTCACCATGAAGTCGGCGTCGAGGTCGAGCGACTGCTCGAGCACCTGCGTGCCCACGAGGATCCGCCCCCTGCCGGCAGCCGCGGCACGGCCCGCTGCGCACAGCGACGTCCAGCGCTGCTCGTTCCGTTCCCTGTCGGCAGGCGTGAAGCGCGAATGGAGGAGCCCTGCCTCAAGCCCGCAGCCGGCAGCCCTTGCCGCAAAAAGCCTGTACATAGCCTGCGCCGCATCCACGGTGTTCTCTATCCAGAGAACCTGCTGGCCCTCCTCGGCGCGGCGCAGCGCCTCCTCGACGGCTTCGTCTTCAGAAGCCTCCGTACTGAGCCTGACCGTCCTGTCTGAAGGAGGAGGACACGCAACCTCGGAGAATGCTCCGCCGGCACACGACGTGATGAGCGGATAGGCCGCCTCCTCCGCAGGCATGCCGAGCATCGCGGACCTCCGCCCGCGGGTAAGCGTGGCGCTGAGGATGATTACCGTGCAGCCCATGCCTTCGAGCAGCTTGACCAGAACGTCCAGAAGCGTTCCCGTATAGTCGTCGTAGGAATGCACCTCATCCAGAATCACGACCTTGCCGGCAAGGCCGCAGGCCCTGACGAAGCTGTGCTTCACCGCGATGACTGACATGAGCGCCTGGTCCACCGTGCCGACGGCGTACGGCGCGAGAAGCCCGCGCTTCGCCGCGCTGAACCACGAGCCGTCGGGCCCCGCATCATCCTCAACCGTGCCGAGAGCCTTCAGCAGCCAGGCCTTCCCATGCAGGAGCATGGGGCTGCCCGCCGCCTCGATCTTCCCGATGAAGGAACGCATCCGCTCATACATGCGGTTCGAGGTGAGCTGGGTGGGCAGCGCGAAATAGATGCCCGACGCCCTGCCGGATTCCAGCATGCGGTAGGCCGCATAGAGCGCGGCCTCCGTCTTGCCCATGCCCATGGGGGCCTCGAGCACATAGACGCCGGGCCCCGTGGCGCGCGCGGCAAGCCGGGACTGGGCGGGGTACGGATCGCATCCGGACAGGTCACGGAAGGAAGGGCCGCGCCTTACGGCAAGCGGCCTGAAGCCGGCCTCCTCCACGGCCCTTGAAACAAGGGGCCTCCAGTCCCTTCCGGGATCGTCGAATATGTCGCCTGAGGCAATCCAGTCGCTCACGGTGGTCAGGCCCTTCAGCACCACGGACTGCACTGGGGATACCGCCGAGGGCCATAGCCCCTGGGGGTTGATGCGCCTGCAGAGCTCCTCGCGCAGGGCCTGCCACGGCTCGCCGCCGTAAAGGGAATATCCGGCATCCTGCTTCACAGGCTCCCGGCCGTGATGCCATCCTGCAGCCTCGCCTATCTCCGGCTGGCCGGGCAGGATGCGGCGCATGCATGCCCGGCTTATCGAATAGTGGTAGCCTATGCTCTGTTCCAGCTCGAGCGGGGCCGAGAGCAGCTGGGGCCATTCGCCATCCCTGCCGAGTGCGGCGTAGAGCTTCCTTTCGAATATAGGCGACACCTTTCCGACATCATGTATTCCGCAGACGTATTCGGAATGTTCGGGATAAATGCCGCGGACGGTTTCGGGCATCATCGCGAGCAGCCGGGCTGCGACAGCCATCGCTATTCTCGAGTGATCCTCGACGGTCCGCCCCGGAAGGGTTCGCAGCTCCCCTTCGGGAGTGGCGACGGCCCATGTCTTCGCGAGGCAGCTTTCCAGCGGAATGGTCTCGCGCTCCTCTTCCTTTGATGTACGTCTGCTCCGCATGATTCCTCCATGGATGCCTGCCTATCAGGATTTCTTTAAGGATATACCCGGCAGTCTCCTTTTAACAAGCGGAATCTGGCGGCCGGGCAGCGGTGGAACTGTTCTCCCGCCGACGCCGGGGGAATAAAAAAGTCCAACCCGAAGAGGATTGGACCGGCCCCCAAGAGATTGGGGAAGAGAGACATGCTGTGCGTTTTCACATATGTCAACAAGGAAACACCCCCGCTGCGGCGGGGAACGGCGGAAACCTAGCACAGGTATGCAGCAAAGGAAATACTCCCAAGGCATTCAGGCATACATCCGGGCAGTTACGGCAGCACGGTCATGGCTGCTCCCCGTGAGGGAATCGGTGCCCGA
>JAKSQA010000232.1 GCA_024404335.1 Mailhella sp. | reverse complement strand
GTCCATTTCCGGACTCAGGCGGATTTCCTCCATGCGCGGATGACGCGGAGGGCGGCCTTTCCGGGCCTGCCGTTGAGCCTTCCGCCGTTGTCGAGCGTGTAGTCGGCATAGCCGCGGTAGAGGGCGATGCGCTCCGCATGGAGGCGGAAGAGCTTCTCCCTGTCGCCCTGGACGAGGGGCCTGTCGTTCTGCCGTGTGGAGCGGAAGATGCGCGAGGGATGCCTGCTGATGAAGACGACGAATCCCGTGGCGCGGAGCACGGCCATGTTCTGCTCGCGCAGGATCATGCCGCCGCCGCAGGAGATGACGGCGCCATTCTGGAGGGCGGCCTCCACGGCCGCTGCGGACTCGAGGTCGCGGAAGCGCTTCTCGCCGTCCTGCGCGAAGATCTCGGGTATGGAGCGGTTCTCGGAGGCCTCGATCATGGCGTCGGTGTCGAGGAGGGGCATGCGCAGGCGTCGGGCCAGCTTCCTGCCGATGGTCGACTTGCCGCTGCCGGAAAGGCCGATGAGCACGATGTTACGCTTCATGGCGCAGCACTCCGGGGATTTCGGTCGCGGCAAGGGCGGCGGCGGCCTCGATGACGGGGACGGCGCGGCTGAGGATGCAGGGGTCGTGGCGGCCGGTGATGGTGAGCTTCGCCGCTTCGCCGGTGCTCATGTCCACGGTGTCCTGCTCCTGCGAGATGGAGGGGGTGGGCTTGACGGCTACGCGGAAAACGACGGGCATGCCGTTGGCGATGCCGCCGTTGATGCCGCCGTTGCTGTTGGTGCGGGTGCGCAGGGCGCCGCCGGCGGGCACAAAGGCGTCGTTGGCCTCGCTGCCGCGCATGGAGGCGAAGCCGAAGCCGGAGCCGAATTCCAGCCCTTTGACGGCCGGGACGGCGAAGACGTGCCTGGCGATGAGCGATTCGATGTTCTCATCGAAGTCGGGGGAGCCTGCGCCGGCGGGAAGCCCGGAGATGACGCACTCGATGACGCCGCCCACCGAGTCGAGGTTGTTCTTTGCATCGAGGATGGCGGCCTGCATGCGTTCGCCGCAGGCGTCGTCCAGAACGGGGAAGTTTTTCAGGGAAGCGGCGCGGAGGGCATCGAGGTCGGGGCAGGCCATGTCGAGCGGCGCGTCGGCGATGCCGGCTACCTGGGCGATGCGGGCGTAGACGGTGATGCCGGAGCCCCTGAGGGCGGTCTTCGCGATGGCGCCTGCGAAGACGAGCGGAGCGGTCAGGCGGCCGGAGAAGTGGCCACCGCCCCTGTAGTCCTCGAAGCCGCCGTAGCGCAGGTGGGCCGTGAAGTCGGCATGGCCGGGCCGTGCGAGCCAGCGGGTGGAGGCATAGTCGCGGGAGCGCGTGTCGGTATTGCGGATGATGCCGCACAGGGGGGTGCCGCAGCTCCTGCCCTCGAAGACGCCGCTGACGATCTCCACGGCGTCCTTCTCGCTGCGGGCGGTTGCGAGGGGGGACTTGCCCGGCGCTCTGCGGGCCATCTCGGAGGCTATGTAGTCCGTGTCGACGGCGAGCCCGGAGGGCACGCCCTGGATGACGACGCCGATGGCGGGGCCGTGGGATTCACCGAAAAGACTGTAGCGCATTACTGTTTTCCTTTTGGGCGGAGCGAGCGTGCCGACTGCTCCGCGATCTTGCGTGCTTCCTCATGGAGCTTCTCAAGCTCCTCCCCCTCCTGCCACCACCACTGCGCGCGGCGGAGCACAAGGTCGATGTCGCCCGCGGCGGCGAGTGAGAGCATGTTGCGGAACTGGCGCACCATGGCCTGGCTGTGCGGGTTGGCCTCGAAGAGCCAGGTGAAGAGCGGGCCGTCCTCCATGAGCTGCTTCTCCGTGGAGTTCATGCGGCGGAGGAACGAGGGGGTGACATACGGAAGGAGGGAAGGGTCTCCGGCCGTCATGGCGAAGTAGACGGCGCCCGTGATGAAGTTCATGCCCTGTATCTTGGCCTCGGCGATGTCATGCTCCTCGGGCGTGGCCCGGAAGGTGACGCAGCCGATGCCGCGGTAGAGCTCCTCGACGAAGGCGGCGTCGGCTTCCGATGCGTTCGCGCCGGGGCATATCGTGACGCGGAGCTCCAGGCCTTCGGCCTGCACGGGCCCGAAGAGCGGATGGGTGCCTACGACGGGGCCGTTCCAGAGGCGCTCCATGTCGCGCATGGGCAGCTCCTTCACCGAGGTGATGTCGGCGAGGATGGTGCCTTCCTCCATGTGGGGGAGTATGGCCTCCACGGTAGGGGCGATGGCCTCGGCGGGAATGCAGAGCAGAACAAGCCGCGCCCCGCGGCAGAGGGCGAGGGATTCCCCGGTGTAGGGGAGGTCGATGCCGTCCGTACGGAAGCCCAGGGCCGAAAAGCGCTGCGAAAGCATCGCGCCCATGCGGCCGCGGCTTCCTATGACGACTATGCGCTGCGTTTTTTCCGTCATGC
>JAKSQA010000231.1 GCA_024404335.1 Mailhella sp. | reverse complement strand
GGCGGAGCTCGTCGTAGGTGATGTCGCGGCCGGCCTTGGTGTTGACGTGGGCGCGCACGCCGGCTTCAAGCACCCAGCCGACTTCGCGGTCGACGATGTCGCGGGGAAGGCGGAAGTTCGGGATGCCGTAGCGGGGCACGCCGCCGAGCATGGGGGCCGCCTCGTAGACGGTGACGCTGTGGCCGAGCATGGCCAGGAAGTAGGCTCCCGTGAGGCCGGCGGGTCCGCCGCCGATGACGGCGATGTTCTTGCCGGTGAGGGGGCGGCGCTTCATGACGGGCACCGTCTCTGCATGGTCGTACACGGCACGTTCGAGGCTGCGGATGGAGATGCAGGAGTCGAGTTTGTCGCGGTTGCACTTCGACTGGCAGAAGTGGGGGCAGACGCGGCCGGTGATGCCGGGGAAGGGGTTCTTGGCGCGCAGGTAGCGGAGGGCCTCGGAGAACTCGCCCTTCTCGACAAGGGACTGCATCTTCTGGATATTGTTGCCGGCGGGGCAGGAATCCTCGCACGGGGACGTCCTGAACTGGGACTTGAGATTATGGCCTTCTGCGATGGGCAGGGTCATTTCGCGGCTGTAAATCGGAGGCATGGTGCAAATCCTCTATGTATCTTTATGGTGCGGGATCAGTCCCAGGCGCTGTGTGCTTCGCCGTTTTCCTGCCAGAGAAGGAGCGGACGGTTCATATCGGGATTGAGGTCGGGGTAATCCACGCGGGTGTACACGCAGCGGCCGGATTCCTTCCTCTCGCGGGAGGCGGCGATGGCAAGTCCGCACACGGTGAGGACTTCCTTCGCCTCGATGCAGCGCATCAGCTCACGGTAGGAGCCGGCGTGCAGGCGAGCGGATTCGTTCTTGAGGAAGTCGATCTTGCGGGCGGCGACGGCCATGCCGGTCTCGGAGCGCTGGAAGCCCATGTAGTAGCCCATGACCACGCGGGCGGCTTCCTCAAGCTCGCCGTAGGAGAGATTTCCGTCGTTTTTCATGGGGGCGAAGGCCTCGTCGAAGGAGGATACGATCATGCCTTCGTCGGCGTGGCCGGCGGCCGACATGCCCATGGCGCGGCGTCCGGCCTGGGCGCCCGCCTCGTAGCCGCCGCAGATCGCGCCGGAGCAGTAGAGGAAGACGGAGCCGCTGAAGAGGTTGGGCACGCGGGTCTCGAAGTTGTCGTCGACGGCGATCATGCCGCCGTAGATGAGCTCGCCGATCTCCACTTCGAGCAGCTTGTGCTGGAAGTCGGTGCCGGTGGCGTCGGCCCAGTCGCCGAAGGTGGCCTTGTCGCCGGGCATGAGGTCGAACTGGAGCTCGCGCACGACCTCCTCGTCGCAGTGGCGCATGTCCATGTAGATGGGCGTGCCGTACTTGGTCTGCTCAAGGTAGGTGCCGCGGATCTGGTTGTTGCGCACGCCGTTCTCGGCCATCTTGTCGTACTTGGGCATGAAGCGCTCGCCGATGGCGTTGTATTCGTAGGCGCCCGAGCTGTTGATGCCGTTCATGCCGGGGCAGCCGTAGCCCTTGGGCTCGAGCGTGGTGCGCTGGTAGGTGTCGAGGCTGGTGACGGCGGCGCCGCAGGCGTAGCCGAGGGTGATGCCGGCGCCCGTGTTGTAGGGGTACATCCACACGTTGTAGGGGTTGCCGGTGGAGTTGGCGGAGGCGCGTGTCGCGGAGCGGCCCTGGGCGGAGACGACGGTCTTGGCCAGGATGGTGAAGCGTTCGCCGGTGAGCACGTTCCAGGCCGTGCAGCCGCAGGCCCTGCCGGATTCGTCGGTGAGGATGCGGAGGGCCTGGCAGTGGTTCAGGGGCTCGGCGCCGGCGTCGTGCACCATGCGGGCCATGCGGCGCTTGAGGTCCATGCCGTTGGAGATGTGGATCCACCACTTGCCGGGCTGGCCGAAGCCCTGGGTGCGGAGGTAGCTGCCGTCGGCCTTCTTGGCGAACTGCACGCCGTACTGCTCGAGCGACTTGGCGAGATGGGCCATGTGGTTGTACCAGCCCTTCTCGATCATGGCGGGGCTGAAGCGGTCCACGGGCTTGGAGTAGAACTTCTGGAGGGCGGCGAGCGTATCGGTGGGGCCGTCTTCGTCGAGCACGGCCATGTAGTGGTCGTTGCCGCCGCCGGCGCAGCCGGCGCTTTCGAGCTTGCCCTTGTCGAGAACGATGGTCCTGGCCCCCTGGGCCCTGGCGCCGAGGGCGGCGCCTACGCCGGACGCACCGGCACCGATGACGAGGACGTCGGTTTCAACGACGGTTCCGCAGAGTTTGGAAAGCTGCATGGTGATGTCCTTATGAGGTTATGCGGCGGATTTCACGGGGCGGAGCTGCAGGGCCAGTACGGCGCCGAAGCAGAGCATGCCGATTCCGAGAACGATCCAGGATTTGGTGAGGAGGTAGACGCAGAGCAGCAGGGCCGCGGCGCCGGCGAGCATGCGCTCGGCGGCG
>JAKSQA010000230.1 GCA_024404335.1 Mailhella sp. | reverse complement strand
AGAAGCGCCGGCAGCGCCGCGAGTGTCAGGAGGGCCCTTCCGGACATGCCTCTCCTGCCGGAGGGGAAGACGCCGGGAACATGGCTGCGGAGGAAGGCGGCGTACGCCGCGGCATAGGCGGCGCAGAAGGCCGCGTAGCCCGCGGCTATGGCGATGACGGGATAGCTTTCCCACACCATGCGCAGCGATTCCGCGGGATCCTCAAGGAAGACCTTCGCCCCCATGCCGATATGCTGATGGAGGTAGAAGTAGAACCCGAAATCGAACACATAGACGAGGAAGCAAAGCGATGCGGCGACCACGGTGACGGCCCGGAGCACCCGCCCCGCCGCACCCGGGCATCCGCCGGAGACGGCGCGCTCGGCACGCGGCCACAGGAGGCATAAGGCCGTGGGCAGGGTCAGGAACACCGCAAGGCGGGCATCGAACTTCAGCCCGATGTAAAGGGCCTTCGCCACCGCGCCCGTATCGGTCACGGACGGCAGGACGAAATACAGAAGCGCCAGCCTCGCGGCGAAGAAGAGGGCCGTGTTCGCCGCAAGGAAAATCGCGATGTCCGTCAGCGGCTGAAGACGGCTCCGCACGGCATGCCTGGTCATGGCGTCATACCTCCGGGGAAAGGGCCCTTCGCGAAGGGGTCATACCCTGTCGACGAACAGACGCTCCAGGAATTCCTCCATCACATCGTCCATCCTGCTGATGAAGGGGGCCAGGTCGAAGCGCCTGCGGCACGCAGGGCACTGCATGTAGGCCTCGTGGCATGTACGGCGGATATCCAGTTTTTCTCCGCATTCGGGGCAGGGAAGCGTCGTCCGTGCCTCGCGGGGGGCGAAATAGAAGCTCATTCTCCAACTCCGGGCTGCAGTTCCTGCCTGTAGCGCAGCGACTGCCTCAGTGTTTCGCGGTCCATGTACTTGACCTCGGCGCCGAGGGGGATCCCCTGGGCGAGCCTCGTGACCCTGACCCCGGGGAAGCGGGCGGCCACATGCTCCCGCACGAACGATGCGGTCGCCTCGGCCTCGGCCGTGGCGCCCAGCGCGAGGATGACCTCACGCACCTCCCCTTCGCCCAGGCGGTCATCAAGCCGCTCGATCTCGAGCGTCTCCGCCGGCCTGTGGTCGAGGGGCGCGAGCAGGCCGCCGAGTATGAAGTAGTGCCCGCGGTAGAAATTCCCCTCCTCCAGCGTGAGCATGCTGTCCCACTCCGCGACGACGCAGAGCTGGGAGACATCCCTGCCCGCATCGGCGCATATCGGGCAGGGGTCGCTGTCCGAGAGACCTCCGCAGCGGCCGCACAGGTGCAGCGTGTCGCGCAGGTCGTAGATGCCCTTGCCCAGCCTGCGGACCTCGGTCTCAGGCCACTTGAGAAGCATCATGGCCGCCCTCATGGCCGATTTCGGCCCAAGGCCGGGAAGCCTGGCCAGCTGGTCGACCAGGTTCTTCAGAGCTTCCGGAATACGCTGCACGTCTGCCTCCGGTCCATGCGGACCTGCGGAAAAAGGTGGTTGATGCTATTCGACGGCGTGGCCGAGGCGGCTCCAGCGGGGCGTATGCGTCTCGCCGTCCCACGACCAGTAGATGCGCCACGCCTTGCCGTGGATGTACCCGCGGGGCACCATGCCCCACACGCGGGAATCGGAGGAGTTGTCGCGGTTGTCACCCATGGCGAAATAGGAGTCCGCAGGCACGGTGATGGGGCCGAAGTTATCAAGGGGGCCGTTCGTTCCGGGGCGCGTGATCTGGATGTAGGGCTCGGAGACTTCCTTTCCGTTGCGGAAGAGCTTCTTGGCGCGCATCTCAAGGACGTCGCCCGGCACGCCGACCACGCGCTTTATGTAGTCGATGCTCGTGTCGCCGGGATACTTGAATACGATGATGTCGCCGTGCCTGGGGCCTTCGCCCTTGTAGGCGTAGCTGTCGGTAAAGGGTATCTTCACTCCGTATGCGGTCTTGTTGACGATGACGAAGTCGCCGATCTGCACGGTCTGGAGCATGGAGCCCGAGGGTATGGTGTACGCCTGTACGAGGAATGTGCGCACGAAAAGGGCCAGCAGCACGGCCGTGACAATGGCCTCGGCATATTCCAGCAATGTACTCTTCTTTCCGGGTTGTTCCAGCATGGTGTTTCCTTAACGATGGTTGTCGCGCCTTTCCCCGACGGGGAAAACGTCTCCGCAGCCGAAGGGCGCGGAACATCCGGAAGCTACCACGCGCCGTGGTTCCGCGCAAGCCGCGATCTGCGCCGATATCGGGCCGGCCGCCGTTTTCCGCACTCCAAAGCTTGCGCCATCACGCCAGTTGTGGCACATTTCCCGCAACATTTCGCAAAGGAAGGGCTGCCATGATACAGATACCCAGAGGATTCAGGCTTGCCGCGGCCAATGCCGACTTCAGAGGCAAGAAACTCGAACGGAACGACCTCGCGCTCGTACTCAGCGACGTCCCCGCCACCGCGGCCGGCGCCTTCACGACCAATCTCTTCAGGGCGGCCCCCGTGCTCGTCTCCCAGG
>JAKSQA010000023.1 GCA_024404335.1 Mailhella sp. | reverse complement strand
CTGTTCAGGAAGACCCGGTCGTCAAGGGGGGAGAATTCCGGCCTCACGTCACGGAGGTAGCCGTCCATGACGGAAACGGCCCTCATGTGCATGGGGACGAGCCTTTCCTTCCGCCCCTTGCCGAAGACCCTCACCATGCCGACCTGCAGGTCGAGGTCGAGCGGACGCAGCGACGTCAGTTCGGAAACGCGCAGGCCCGATGCGTACATGAGCTCCAGCATGGCCCGGTCGCGTCGCCCGAGCTTCGTCGATGCGTCCGGACATTCCAGAAGCGCCGCCGCCTCCTCATGGGAAAGCACGTTGGGCAGCACCTTCGGCAGCTTCGGCCCGTCGAGAAGCTCGGCAGGATTCGATTCGATGAATCCGGATTCGGCACACCAGCCGAGAAATCCCCGCAGGCATGAAAGACGCCTTGCCAGCGTCCTCTTGCCGTCGCCCCGCCTCCGCAGCCATACCGCGAACAGCAGCAGCTGCTCGTCATCCACGGCATCGGGAGCGGCGTCTGCGGAAAGCCCCCCCTCTTCAAGAAAGGCAAGCAGCGCATCCAGGTCCTGCCTGTAGGCGGCGACCGTCATGGGGGAAAGCCCCCTCGCGGCGAGAAGCATGTCGAGCCATCGCACGGCAAGCGCCCTCACGGATCGGGAATGGCGCCCAGGCGCCGCACCCGCTCCGCGCCGTGCGGGGGAGCGGGCCGATACGGTATCTTCCGGCATGTCGAAACCCTCCATGGAACCATCAGGATAACGTCGCGCGGTCCCGTGCGTCAATCCGGGAGCCGTTCCCGCCGCCGGCATTGCCATCGCGGGTGCAATACTGTATCATTCTTGAAATTCCGTCCCGTACCGCGCATCTCCGTCTTCCAGTCCCGAAGACCATCTGCAAAGGATTCCCGATGAAGAAGTACCTGCCCGTGATCGGAAAGCTCGTCGTAGCCGGCATCTTCCTGCTTGCCTGCTGGCTCCTCTACCAGAAGCTGAGGATGTACAGCCTCTCCGAGATAGCGGAGAACATCACGCTTATCATCCCGGCCCAGCTCGCGCTTTCCGTCATCCTCGTCGCCATCAACTACGCCATCCTCGTCGGCTACGACTGGCTCGCCGTAAAGGCCGTGCACCGCAGGCTCCCCCTTTCGCGCATCACCCTCGTCTCCTTCACCGGATGCGCCGTCAGCTATAATATCGGCGCGCTTCTCGGCGGAACCGCGGTGCGCTACCGCCTGTACGGTGCCTGGGGCTTCAAAATCCTCGACATCGTGAAGCTCGTGCTCATGCTGGCGGTCACCTTCTGGATAGGCGCCCTCGGCCTGGCCGGCGGCGTGCTCCTCTTCGCCGACATCCATGTGCCGCCCGAACTCGGCATCAGCCCCGGACACATTAACGTCCCTGCCGTCATCTGCGGCCTTGCCAAGGGGCGGCCCGTGAAAATTCTCGGCAGGGAATGCTCGCTTCCGCCGCTCGGAATAGCCCTATCCCAGACGGCCGTCGCCTGCGCCGACCTCGTCGTCGCCGCCCTCTGCCTCTACGTGCTCCTGCCTGCCGAAGCCGACCTCCCCTTCTCCGACTTCCTCTCGAACTACCTGCTCGCGCAGGTCGCCGTCGTGCTCACCCATGTGCCCGGAGGCGTCGGCGTGCTCGAGGTCATCCTCCTCCATATCGTCCACGGCGTCACCCCGCAGAGGCTCTTCGGCGCCATCCTCATATTCCGCGTCCTCTACTACCTCATCCCCCTCGCCATTTCCGCCGTGCTCCTTTTCCTCTATGAGATCCGGCTGCGCAGACGCACGCCCGAACAGATCGAGCGGGAAACGGCCTCGACCTATCTTCCCTCGCATCCCGACGCGCCGAAGCTCCATTAGGGATCCGCTGATTTATTCGAAAATAAATCAGCTCGATGCCCGAACCGGCTTTCGCCGTTTCGGGAAAGGCACGCCAACCTGCTCATTTAACGGGAAAAGTGGATTTTCCCTATTCGCAGGTTGCGAGCGTCCATGTTCACATAGACGCCGGGAAGCGCTTTTTTCAGCGCTTCCTTAGCTCTTGGCAAAAACCGAATAACCGACTATCTATGCAGAGCAACCCACTTTAGCAGGAGAAGCCACATGAGTTCTTCCCGTTCCGACGCATATACCTCTGCCGGCGTCAACATCAATGCCGGCAACGAGCTCGTTTCCCGCATCAAGGCCATGGTGGCCAGCACGCAGACGCACGGCGTCATGTCCGACATCGGCGGATTCGGCGGCCTCTTCCGTCCCGACATCAGCGGCATGCAGTCCCCCGTCCTCGTTTCCGGAACCGACGGCGTCGGCACGAAGCTCAAGATGGCCTCCATGTTCAACAAGCATGACACGGTCGGCATCGACCTCGTCGCCATGAGCGTGAACGACTGCCTCGTCCTCGGCGCGAAGCCCCTGTTCTTCCTCGACTACTTCGGCTGCGGCGAACTCGATGTCAGCCTGGCCGCCGACGGCGTGAGCGGCGTTGGCGAAGGCTGCCGTCAGAGCGGCTGCGCCCTGCTCGGCGGCGAGACCGCCGAAATGCCCGGCATGTACGAGAACGGCGACTACGACCTCGCCGGCTTCTGCGTCGGCCTCGTCGACAGCCCCGACATCGTGGACGGCTCCTCCATCAGCGTGGGCGACGTCATCATCGGCATCGGCTCCTCCGGCGTCCATTCCAACGGCTACTCCCTTGTCCGCAAGATCTACGAAGCCAGCGGCGCCAAGGCGGACGACATCGTTCCCGGCACCGACCGCACCTTCGCCGACGTGCTCCTCGCCCCCACCATCATCTATGCCGACCAGGTCAAGGCCGTCATGCGCGACCACAAGATCAAGGGCATGGTCCATGTGACCGGCGGCGGCTTCTACGACAACATCCCGCGCGTCCTTCCCTCCTCCGTCTGCGCATCCATCAAATTCGGCAGCTGGGACCGCCCCGCCATCTTCGAATGGCTTAAGGACAAGGGCGACCTCTCCTGGCCCGAAATGCTGCAGATCTTCAACTGCGGCATCGGCTACATCATGGTCGTCGACCGCCGCACTGCCGACGAGATCCTCCCCATCCTCAATTCCATGGACAGCACCTCCGCATGGGAGATCGGCTCCATCGTCCGCCGCAAGGACGACCAGGAACAGGTGGAGATCAGCTTTGAATGACAGGCGCGGGCGCTGCCGCTGCGTCGTCAGCGCCTGTCTGGCCGGAGAGGAATGCCGCTACGACGGCCGTTCCAACCTCCGGCCGGAAATCGCCGGACTCGTCGCCGACGGCATCGCCGTCCCCGTATGCCCGGAAGTTCTGGGAGGACTCCCGACGCCCCGCATCCCAAGTGAGATAAGGGGCGCCGGGGTCTTCACTTCCGGGGGGCACGACGTGACGGAAGCCTTCACCGCCGGCGCCCGCGAGGCGCTCCGCCGTGCCCGTGCCGCCGGATGCGATACGGCGATACTCAAGGCCCGGTCCCCCTCCTGCGGCTGCGGAAGGATATACGACGGCACGTTCAGCCGTGTGCTCATCCCCGGGGACGGAATCTTCGCCGCCATGCTCCGTGCCGAGGGATTCAGGCTTCTTACGGAAGAGGACATCACGCCGGACGTCCTCCGGGGCCTTGCATGAAGAAAGGCATTCTTCTGGTCGCCTACGGTTCCGCCAGCCACTGCGGGACAAGAGCCTTCAGGATGGCTCAGGAAGCCGCTGAGGACCGCTTCCACCTGCCTGTGCGCTGGGCATATACCTCAGAACGCATGCGCCTGAGGCTGGCCCGGTCGCGCACGAAATCCGATTCCGTGCTCAAGGCGCTGAACCGCATGCGCTTCGTGCACTTCCCCCACGTCGCCGTCCAGCCGCTCCATCTCATCCCCGGATGCGAATACACCGCAGTACGGGAAGACTGCCGCGCATCCGCCATAGAGAACCCGGGCTTCACCATCTCTCTCGGCAGGCCACTGCTCTGCAGCTCAACGGGGGTGGATGCGGTTTCCGAAGCGGCGGCCCTCATCCCCGCCCACATGCCCGAGGGCCGCGCCCCAGGCGAACATGTCGTCCTCATGGCACACGGCTCCCGCCACAGTGCCGACACCCTCTATGCCGACCTCGCCCTTGCCGTCAGCCGGCTCGATCCCCGCATCCATATCGGCAGCATGATCGCCCCCTCGGAACTGCATGACGGGGCAGACGCCCTCTCCGCCGCCCCGCTCGACGGATTCCTGCGCCTCGAAGAGGAGCTTGCCGCCTCCGTCCCTCCGCCGGGCCCCATCTGGCTCATGCCGCTTTTCTCCGTCGTCGGCCGGCATACCCTCCAGGACATGGCGGGGCCGGAGCCGGACTCCTGGAAATCCCGCCTCGAGTCGCTCGGCTATGTCTGCCGCCCCGACCTCCGCGGCCTTGTCGACGACACGAATTTCATAGCACTGTGGATGAAGAGGCTTGAGGAAGCCCTGGTATCACTGACCGAGGCCTCCGCCCTTCCTCCGGTAAACGACTACGACTGAAGGAGAACCCCATGTCATCGTCCGTCATCAGTTCAGCCATGGAGCAGAACCTTTCGCAGGGCTCCATGATACGCCGCATGTTCGAAGCGGGCATCGAGCTCAAGAAGAAGTTCGGCGCCGACGCCGTATGCGATTTCAGCCTCGGCAACCCCGACCTCGCCCCGCCTGCCGAAGCCGGCACCGCCATGGCTGAGCTCGCCGCCCGCATGAAGGAGCCCGCAGTCCTCGGCTACATGCCCAACGGCGGCTTCGCCTGGGCAAGGGAACAGCTTGCCGCATGGCTCTCCGAACAGCAGAAGACCGCCCTCACCGCCTCCGACGTCGTCATCGGCTGCGGTGCCGCCGGCGTCATGAACGCATTCTTCCACAGCGTGCTCGAACCGGGCGATGAGGTGCTTGTCTCCGCACCGTTCTTCGGTGAATACAGGTTCTACACCGGCAACCACGGCGGCGTGCTCCGCCCCGTCCCCTGCCGCCCCGATTTCGGCCCCGACACCGCCGCCCTCGAGGCCGCCGTCACCCCGCGCACCAGGGCCCTCATCATCAACTCCCCCAACAATCCTTCGGGCGCCGTCTACTCGAAGGAAGACCTCGATGCCGTGGCCGCCATGCTCGAAAGGGCTTACGCCCGCATCGGCAGGCCCATCTACCTCGTCTGTGACGAGCCCTACCGCTTCCCCGCCTACGACGGCATCGCAGTCCCCTCCGCACTACCCCTGTACCGCTACGCCGTCGTCATCAGCTCCTTTGCGAAGAACTACGGCATGGCGGGCGAACGCGTCGGCTACATCGCCGTCAATCCGGCCATGGAGGACAAGGAAAAGCTCGTCGATTCCCTCATCTTCTCCAACCGCGTGCTCGGCTTCGTCAATCCTCCCGTAGTGGGCCAGTACCTCATGGCGGCATGCCTCGGCACCTCCACCGATGAGGCCCTTGCCATCTACAGGCACCGCCGCGACCGCCTTGCCGCAATCCTCAGCGATGCCGGCTTCGAATACACGCTGCCGAAAGGCACGTTCTATTTCTTCCCGAAGGCCCCCTTCGGCGACGACAAGGGCATCGTCGACGTACTCGCGAAGCATCTCGTCCTCGCCGTGCCCGGCTCCGGCTTCGGCTGCCCCGGCTATATCCGCCTCTCCTTCGCCGTTGACGACGCCGTGATCGAGAACTCCGCCGAAGGCTTTAAAAAAGCCATGGCGGAATACATGGCATCTCGGAAGTAGCCCCACATTACACATGCAGGAAAAGGCCCCATACTCGGGGCCTTTTCCATTTAACCGCCTGCCGTCCGCTTCCACGGCAGGCTCCAGCGGCTGCACAGACACCGATACCGTGCCCACAGCCTCCGAGCCGGCCCGGCTGGCCAACGGAGCAATCGGCAGCTGCGGAATGTGCGGGCGGCACCACGCAAAAAGGCGGCCCCGGAGCGGGACCGCCTTTCCGTTACGGAGAAGCAGGAGAAGCTAGATCATCCAGCCCATGGGGATGAGGGAAAGCTTCGGGAAGACCGTCAGCAGGAGCAGCATGCCGAACTCCACGACCAGGAAGGGAAGCAGGTTCCGGACCAGGGCGGGAAGCGTGATGTTGCCGATGCCGCAGATGACATAGAGAACCGTGCCGACGGGAGGCGTGATGACGCCGATGCCGAGGTTCAGGATGAAGATGAGGCCGAAGTGGTAGGGGTCGATGCCGGCATCCATGATCAGCGGATAGAACACGGGGGCGAAGATCAGGACGTTCGGGGTGAGGTCCATGACCATGCCGATGAGAAACAGGAACACGTTGACCAGGAGGAGCAGGACGATCGGGGAATCCTTGAAGGGCGCGAACAGCGAGATGATCTGCTGCGGGATGTCCGCCAAGGTGATGAAGTAGCCGATGGCGGTGGCCGTGGCGACGATCATCATGACGGATGCCGTCGTACGGGCGGAGGAGGCGCTCACCTGGAGGAGCTCCTTGATGCCGATCTCACGGTACCAGAGCAGGCAAACCACGATGGCGTACACGGCGGCGAAGGCGCCGCCTTCGGTGGGCGTGAAGATGCCGAAGCGGATGCCGCCGAGCAGCAGCACGGGCATCATGAAGGCGGGCGTGGCGTCGATGAGGATCTTCTTCTTCTGGGCGGCGGTGAAGGTCACGGTCTCGTTGTATCCGTCGATGCGGACGATGAAGAACCACATGACCATCAGGGCGAAGCCGATGAAGATGCCGGGGAAGAGGCCGATCATGAACAGCTTCGTGATGGACAGGCCGCTCACGCAGGAGCCGAGGATGATGAAGTTCGTGCTCGGGGGGATGATCGGGCCGAGGATGGCGCCGGAGGAGATGATGGCGCCGGCGCGGCCGGGCTTGTAGCCCACCTTGTACATCATCGGCAGAAGCAGGCCGCCCATGGCGGCGGCTTCACCGACGGAGCTGCCCATGAGGCGGGCGAAGATGATGGAGGAGGCGATGGCCGCATAGCCGGGGCCGCCGCGCACGCCGCCGATGAGCAGCTGGGCGAACTCGACGACACGGCGGGAAAGGCCGCCCGCCGCCATGATCTCGCCTGCGAAGACGAAGAAGGGAATGGCCATCAGGGGATAGTTGTTCGCGCCGTCAAGCATGCACGAGGCAATGGTCATAGGCTCCCACATGTCGGCGTGGAACATGAGCACCATCGCGCACAGGACGAGCACGATGGCGATCGGAATGCCGAAGGCGAGGAAGAAGAAGAGCGTGCCGAGAAAGAGAAAAAGTTCCATGTGCGCGTCTCCTTACTTTTCCGCTTTTCTGAATTCGGCCGCGGGCGTGCGCAGGATGCCGAAAAGGTCGCGGAGCTGGAGCAGCATGGAGGCGGCGGCCATGATGGGCAGCGTGATGTTGATCCAGGTCATGTTGATATGCGTTGCGACCGCGTAGGTGTCGAACGTCTGCTCCACATAGGTGATGCCGCCGACGAGCATGATGGCGAGGGCGATGATGGTCGCGCAGTGGGCCAGTACGGCGACCGTCTTGCGGGAAACCCCCTGCAGCATGTCGGTGATGAGCTCCACGGCGATCATTTTCTTGCGGTAGAACGCTTCGATGGCGCCGAAGAAGGTGATGTAGATGAAGAAGAACCGCGCCCATTCCTCGCTCGGCGGATAGCCGGAATTGAATGCGTAGCGGAGCACGGCATTCGTGAAGACCATGCCGATCATGCCGAGGAAGATCAGTGCGCAGAAAATCTGGAACGCCAGGGCGCCCGAGCTCTTCTTCGCATCGGCGGTTTTGATTTCGGACTCACTCATGAAAACCTCTGTGGAAAGCCTGACTTTTGGTAGATAGAAAAAAAGGGACTCCCGCGCATGCAGGAGTCCCTTGCGTCAAACGGAACTACTTCTTAAAGCTGGCGGCCTTGTCGAAGATGGCCTGGGCGTTGGGAACGTAGGTCTTTTCGCTCTTGGGATCGAGGAAGAGCTGCCAGGTGCGCTTTGCGGCTTCCTGCATGTGCTGCTTCATGGCGTCGGTGGGAGCGGAGACGATGCCCTTGTTCTCCTTGATTTCCTTGATGGCTTCCTCATCCACCTGCTTGGCGAGCTTCCACACTTCGGCGGCGGCATACTGGGCGGCTTCGTTCACCATGGCCTGCTGTTCCTTGGTCAGGCTCTGGTAGAACTTCTCATTGATGAAGAGGCAGTGGAGGACGAGGATGTGGCCGGTGGTGGTGATGTTCGGGCACAGCTCGTAGATCTTCTTGGAGGTGATGTCGGAGAAGGGGCTGTCGCCGCCGTCGATGGCGCCGGACTCAACCGCGGAGTGCACTTCGGCGAAGGGCATGGCCTGGCCGTTGATGCCGCATTCCTTGGCGAAAGTGGTGTACAGGGTGATGTTCGGCACGCGCATCTTCAGCTTCTTGACGTCGTCGATGCTGGTGACAGGATTCTTGGTGTAGAAGTGGCGGAAGCCGAGGGGGAAGGCGTTCAGGGTGCGGAGGCCGGACTTTTCGGTGAAGCCGTCGTTGATCAGGTCGAAGACGCCGCCGTTGATGGCGCGTTCGGCATGGTCGTAGTCGTCATACAGCATCGGGGTCTCGAGCATGGCCATGGCATTGTGGAACGCGGAGACCTGTGTGCCGGTGGCGCACATCTGGATGGTGCCCTTGCGGGTATCGGCGATGTACTTGTCTTCCTTGCCGAGCATGGAGTTGGGGTACACCTTGACTTCGAATTCGCCCTTGGAGAGTTCTTCGAGCTTCTTGCCGAAGATCTTCATGCCGATGGTCTCAGGCTCCTTGTCAGCCTTCATGCCCGCAATCTTGATCTTGATGGTGGCAGCATCTGCGGAACCGGCGACAGCGGTGGCGCCGAGCATGAGGCCCATGACCAGGGATGCAGCAACAAAACGTTTCATAAGTCCTCCTCAGAACTTAGCTGTGCCGTTACGGCAAATTTCGTCAGTATGCGTCACGCATAGAAACAGACTTCCCTTCCTTACTCCAATTCGGCCTGTTAAGCAATATGACGGGCCGTCTTCCCATGTTCCGCCGCACCTCTTGTATGAGGCGCAGGTTGGCCCTATACTGCACTGCGTGCCCTGCCCGGATGCACCGGGCCCGCCCGCCTTTCCGCCCTGCATGCGGGGCAGGCGTGTCGAGCTCGGCCGGCTTCCGGCCTGCAACTCTCCACCTGCCCCTACGGAGCCATCCATGCTCGCCCTTCACGCCCCCGGAACCGCCCCCGCCTTCAACCTGGCCCTTGAGGAAGCCCTTTTTCTCTCGCTTTCCCCTGAATCGGAAGGCGTCTTCCTCATCTGGCGCAACGCCCCTTCCATCATCATCGGGCGTCATCAGAACACCGCCGCCGAAATCAATGCGGAGTGGTGCCGCGCACACGGCGTGCGGGTGGTCCGCCGCTCAACAGGAGGCGGCGCCGTCTATCACGACCTCGGCAACGTCAACTTCTCCTTCCTGACATGGGTGGACCGGAACAGGCTTACAGGCTTCGAGGAGTTCATGCGGCCCATGGTGGCCGCGCTGCGGGACCTCGGCATCGACGCGGAGTTCACAGGACGCAACGACATCCTTGTGGGCGGCCGCAAGGTCGCCGGGACAGCGCAGCGCCGTGACGGGCAGCGCATGCTCCACCACGGCTGCCTGCTCATCGACACCGACACATCATGCCTTTCGGACGCCCTTGCGGCCGACCCGGAGAAATTCCGATCCAAAGGCGTCTCCTCCCACCGGGCCCGGGTCGCCAATCTCCGCGAATTCCTTCCTGCCGGGCTCGACGGTGATTCCTGCATTAAGGCCGTGATCGAAGCCATGACACGCCGACGTGCCCATGTCACGGGCACAGTCACTCCCCCCGGTCCGTCGCCCGCCGGCCG